>NZ_CP116615.1:4500000-4726914 GCF_024832785.1 Fontisphaera persica | reverse complement strand
CTGCGGCTCCTCATCCTTCTCTCCCTCATCCTGGCCATGGCCGGCCTGCAATGGCGCCAGCCCGTCGAAGGAGTGAATGTCATCTTCCTTCTGGACCGCTCCGACAGTGTGCCCGCCACGCAACAAGACGCCGCCCGCCGCTATGTCAATGAAGCCGCTGCGGCCCGCCAAAAAAATGACCGCCTGGGGCTGGTGGTCTTTGCCAGCGAAGCCGCCCTTGAACTCACCGCCTCAGATAAATGGGACCCCAACCAGACCAAGGTCCTGGCCGTCCTCAATCCAGACCGCACCGACCTCGCCGCCGCCATCCGCCTCGGTGCCGCCGCCTTCCCCGAGCACGGCCAAAAACGCCTGGTCATCGCCTCCGACGGCAACGAGAATGTGGGCGACGCCCTCGCGGCCGTCATGAGTGTCCGCCCGTTGGGCGTCACGGTGGACGTCATTCCCCTGGGCACCCAGCGCGGCCACGATGCCGCCGTGCAACGGCTGGGCCTGCCCGCGCGCATCAAAGAGGGACAAACTTTCGACGCCAAAATTTTCATCACCGCAGACGCCCCCCGCGCTGGTCTCCTCCGCTTTTATCGCAACGAAGAATATCTGGGGGAAGCCCCGGTGCAGCTCGAAACCGGCAAAAACCTCTACTCCTTTCCGCAAAAACTCGAGCAACCCGGCTTTTACAGCTATCGGGTGGTGCTGGAAGTGGAAAATGACCAGGTCCCCCAAAACAATCGCGCCACCGCCTTTGTCCATGTCCGGGGGCGCCCCCGCATTTTGCTCGCTTCCCACAAGCCCGAGGAGGACCAGCCCCTGCGCGAATCCCTGCTCGCCGCCGATTTTGAAGTGCGCCATACCACCGTGAATGGCTTGCCGGATTCCCTGATGGAATGGCAAAGTTATGAGACCATTTTCCTCAGCAACATCGCCGCCGGCGAAATCGGCCTCGACCGCCTCCGACTGCTGGAGAGCGCCGTCCGCGACCTCGGCGTGGGCCTGGTGTGCATCGGCGGCGACCAGGCCTATGCCGCCGGCAGCTATCGTGGCACCCCGCTGGAGACCATCCTGCCGGTCAACATGGAATTGGACAGCAAGAAAGTCCTGCCCAAGGGCGCGCTGGTCCTCCTCATGCACGGCATGGAATTTTCCGGGGCCAATCAAACCGCCCGCCAGACCGCCCTTGCCGCCCTGGATAACCTCGGCCCCCGCGATGAAATGGGCGTCCTCCTCTGGGACGGCTCCGAACGCTGGCTTTTCCCCTTGCAAGAAGTGGGCGATAAACGCGAAATGGGTCGCGCCATCGCCGGCATGAACCAGGGAGATTTGCCCAGCTTCCAAAACCTGATGATGCAGGCCTACTCCGCCCTCAAAGCCTCCAAGGCCAGCCTCAAGCACATTATCGTGTTTAGCGATGGCGACCCCGCCCCGCCCTCCGATGAACTGATGAATAACATCATCAACGAACGCATCACCGTCAGCGCGGTCATGATTGGAGGGCACGTGATGCCCGACACCATGCTGCGCATGGCCAACCTGGGCGGCGGCCGCTTCTACGAAGTGCCCGTCAACCAGGCCAGCGCATTACCCGACATCTTCATCAAGGAATCAGCCGTCATCCTCAAGTCCGCCATTATCGAAGAACCGTTCAAACCCCGCCTGGTGGCCGCCAGTGAAATCCTCCGCGGCATACCGGCCACCGAATACCCCGCCCTCCAAGGCTATGTGGGCACCACTCCCAAGGACCGGGCCGAAACCCCCCTGCACACCGACAAAGGCGACCCCTTGCTGGCCCATTGGCAGTTTGGTCTGGGACGCACCGTAGCCTTCACTTCCGATGCCAAAGCCCGGTGGGCCCGCGATTGGCTGGGCTGGGAGCGTTACCGCCAATTTTGGTCCCAAGTGGCTCAATGGAGCCTTCGCCGCCTGGAAAATGCCGATTTCACCGCCGACATCACCCTCGAAAAAGGCCAGGGACATCTTGCCGTGGAAGCCGTGGACGAACAGGGAAATTACCGCAACTTCCTCGCCTTGCGGGCCTTGGTCATCAGCCCCCGCGGCGAACGCCAGTCCGTCGCCCTGGAACAAACCGGCCCCGGGCGGTACGAAGCCCAATTCCCCACCCGTGAAGTGGGCGCCTACACCGTTCACCTCATGGAACTGAGCGCCGGCCAGCCCCGTGGCTCCCTAGTCCTGGGCGCCAGCGTGAATTACTCCCCCGAATTTGCCGAAACCGCCCCCAACCTCCCCCTGCTCCGCCGCCTGGCCGAATATGGCGGCGGCAAAATCCTCGACCCGCGCCAACCCGCCGACAACCCCTTCGTGCATGACCGCCAGCGCACCTATCAACCCGTGGATTGGTATGAATGGCTCCTGCGCCTCGCCATTGTCCTTTTTGTCGCCGACGTCGGCGTGCGCCGCATCCAAATTGACCGCGAAGAATGGCTGAAAGCCACCGCCACCTTGCGCCGCTGGCTCTTCTTTTGGCAACCTCAAGCCAAACCTACCCCGGCGGATGAATCACTGGCCGCCTTGCTGGCCCGGCGCGGCGCCGTGCGCGCCCGCACCACTTCCGCCCCAGCCACGGCTCCCTCCCCCACCCCTCCGGCCACGCCCCGGCCCGAGTTATTTCAAGCCAAAACACCCCAGGCCCCCATGCCGGCCACCACCCCAACCCGGCCACCTCCCCCGGCAGCGCCTCCGGAGCCACCGGACAAGCCACCCACGCCTGCGGCCCCCACCTCTGTTACGGAACGTCTCCTCGAAGCCAAACGCCGCGCCCAGCGCAAAAAGTCATAGCATCCCCTGTCCCTGCAGGTAGTCCCGCAAGGCCGCCAGCGCCTGCGCCCGATGACTGATGCGATTTTTGACCTCCTCCCCCAGCTCCGCAAAAGTCTGCTCATGACCCACCGGGTAAAACAACGGGTCATACCCAAAACCATGCTCGCCCCGTGGCGCAAAACCAATCCGCCCCTCGCACTTGCCGGTGAATACCCGGATTTCGCCCAACCCGCTCTCCCGACTCAACGGCGCCAGGGCCAGGGCGCAGCGGAATCGAGCCGTGCGCTGCTCCCAAGGCACCGCCGCCAGCAAGCGCAAGAGTTTGGCGTTATTGTCCGCATCCGGCGTATTGTCCAGCGACGCCGCCCGACCCGTCGTGTCGTCCACCGCCGCAAACCGCGCCGAAGCCACACCCGGCGCCCCGCCCAGCGCGTCCACCTCCAACCCCGAATCATCCGCCAACGCAAACCACGGGCCGTCGGGCGGCAAATGCCGCCGTCCTTCGCCCAACAACCAGGCCGCCAGCGCCACAGCTTTCTTCGCGGCATTGCCCTCAAATGTCGCCGCATCCTCCACCGCCGCCGGCGCGCCCGGCAGCACCGCCAAATCCCGCACCGAGGCCGCCGTCCCCAAAATAGCCGCCATCTCCTGCGCCTTATGCCGGTTGCGCGTGGCCACAAACAACGTCATCATCCCCCCACCCTGCCATAACTTTTCTGCCCCTGACAATCTCTTTGCCAGATTTGGCCCCCTGGCCGCCTTGCCCACCTCATGCCGAGGGCCAACAGCATGGGCCCCGGCATCAAGATTACGCGCCGGGCCGCAGGAAAAATACTTGCAACGCCAGCTTGACGGAGCTTCGGAAAACCTTCACCGTCCAACTTGGGTAGCATTGCATTCCATGTCTTCATGAAAATACCTTTCACCGCAAGGGGCCTGCTAACCCTGGCGTGGGTTGCCATGGGTTGGTTGGGCACGGCGCAGCTTCCGGCTCAATGCCAGAACGGCGGTTTCGAGGAGCCAGCCATTCCTGCGCCCTACCGCGTCTTCTCCGCTGGCCAGACCCTCTCCGGCTGGGTGGTGGAAAGTGGCACGGTGGAAATCGTTGGCCCTTATTGGCAGGCCGCCGAGGGTGCCCAATCGCTGGACCTTAATGGCATCTTTGAACAAATTGGCACGATTTATCAGGATGTGCCCACCGTTCCCGGTGAATCCTATCGCCTCCGCTTCGCCCTGTCGGGTAATCCCGAGGGCGGCCCCAACAACAAAACCTTGCAAGTCCATTGGCAGAACCAACTGCTGGCTGACCTGACCTTCGACACCACCGGATTCAGCAAGACCAACATGGGCTGGCGTTATCATGAGTTTGTGGTGACCGCCACCGGCTCGGTCACGCGCCTGAAATTTCAAAGCACCTGCTCTTCGTTTTGTGGGCCGGTGTTGGACGACATTTCGGTGCTCTCCTTGACGGCCACCAACCCACCCCCACCCCCGCCCCCTCATCCGTCGGGAAATTGGGGGTTTGAGACCCCTTCTGGAATCGGCATTTACCAGTTCTTCGTGGCCGGTGAAAATCTTGCGGGCTGGACCATCGAAAACGGAACGGTCGAAATCGTTGGCCCTTACTGGCAGGCGGCTGAAGGCAGTCAATCCTTGGACTTAAATGGCATCTTTGAGCACATCGGCACCATCTACAAAGACCTCCAAACCACGCCGGGAGCCCTCTATCGCCTCCGCTTCGCCCTGTCGGGCAACCCCGAAGGCGGCCCCCCCATCAAAACCATGAAGGTATTCTGGCAGGGCGAATTATTGGAAGAGCTGGCCTTCGACACCTCCGGTTTCAGCAAGACCAACATGGGCTGGCGCTACCATGAATACACCCTCACCGCCACCGGCTCGGTCACGCGCCTGAAATTTCAAAGCACCTGCCCTTCGTTTTGTGGGCCGGTGTTGGACGACATTTCGGTGACCGTGCCCGGCCACGGCACCCCCTTGATGCCAGCCTCCACCCCCGCTCCGCAGTCACCTCCCCCGGCAGTGATGCTGACCCAGCCCGCTGCGGCATCCCCCGCCGCCCCGCTTTTGCGGATTTATGGAGTCACCGGTGAGGTTTATCGCATCGAAGCCGCCGAAGACCCGGTGAATGGCCCTTGGATTACCTTGACCAATCTGGTGCTGCAATCCAGCCCCCTGCTGTGGACTGACCCGGCAGGAATGACAGCACCCCGACGCTTCTATCGCGCGGTCTTGGTGCGGTAAGCCGGGGCTCGGGGAGGGACAAGGCAACTTTGGTAGCGCGTATGGGAATCGAACCCATCTTTCGGCCTTGAGAGGGCCGCGTCCTGAACCGATAGACGAACGCGCCACCCGCGACCTGACGCCGGTTAGCATAGGCACGGAGCGGGGTTTGTCAACCCCTCTCCGCTCTATTCCGCCGCCGGGCCAACCATCACATTGTTCAAATCCCGGCCATCGGCGGTGCGCAGGCGCACCACCCCGGCCCACTCTCCACCGCCCTGGGTGATTTTGACCAGCATGGCATTTACGCCTTTCACCAGCCGAACTTTTTTCTTGTCCTGCCCGGGCGTGCAGGGGCGCGTGGCGTTGTTCGCGTGCACCACCTTGCCGTTGAGCCAGACTTTGATGCCGTCATCGCTGCCCATCTCCAGCAGGATTTCCTGCTCCTGCTCCGAAACAATCAGCGTCTTCAGATAAGCCACGCGGTCATTGCCGCCACGCAAAAGTTTGTCCAGGGCCACCACGCCGTTGCGTGCGGCGGTGACGGGCCGCCATTCCGCCTGGCCGCCGGTCTGTTCCGGCGGAAACACCTCCTCAAACAACGCTGCGCCGTCCTTGCCCTCCTTCACATACGGCCCGGACAACAGCCACGAAAGCACAAAACCATCCGGCGACATCCCGGCGTTTTCAATGGCCTTGAGCGCCTGCGCCGCCTGCTGCTTGAGCGCCTCCGGCAGGTTTTGGGCCTGCACCTGTTCAAGCGCCGCCAGCGCCTGTTTGGGATAGACCGCCCCCATTTGCCGGGCCAGCCGGATGATGGAAGCCCACGCCTCCTGCTGGAGCGCAGCATCCTTGCTCGCAGACTGCAAGGTTTCCAACGCCGCCGGCAGAGGTAATTCCGCCAAAATGGTCAGCGCACGTTTCTTTTCCTCCGGACGGCGGGCATTTTCCAAAACCCCGCGCAGCAAATCCACCCGCCCGGCCATGGGCAGCTCTTCCATTTCCGCCAGGCGCAGACAGCCGTCGCGCAGCGCCACCACGTTCAGGTTGGCGTCCGCGGCGTTTCGGGCCAGATTCAACAAATGCGGTCCCGCCGAAAGGTCCGGCCACGCCACCAGCGCCTCCGTGGCGGCCTTGGCCACCGTGGCGTTGGGATGCTTCATGGCGCTCACCACCGCCTGCAGCGCCTCCCCGCCGCCGGTGTAAATCAGCAGTCGCAGCAGCGCCGCCTGGGCCTCCGGCGCAGGGCCGCTTTGCAGCACCGGCAATATGGCTGACGCCAGCGCCGGCTTGTCCGCGCTGCGCCGGCAAATGGCTGCAATCGCCGATTCCGCCGCCTGCCGCACCTCGTTTTGCGTGGCCGTGGCCACCAGGGACGCCAGGTCCTTCACATTTTCCGCCCGGCCAATCACCCCCAAGGCCCGCACGCCGCGCACCGCCAGCGCCGGGTCTGGATTCTTCATGATGCGCAGCAACCCCGGCACCGCGGCCTCCGTGCGGCGCTGCGCCAGCGCGTCCACGGCCACCGCGCCAATCGCTGGCGCACTGGTCTCCACCAGCTTCAAGAGGGCCTCATCCACCCCGGGTTTGCCCAGCCGTTGCAGGGCGCGTTTGGCCGCATCGGCGGCCGGCCCCGTGCCGGCAGCGCGCTCGGCCAGCAGCGGCACATCCGCCGCCGTCCCGTGGCGGGCCAGGCAATCCAGAGCCGCGGCGCGCACGGCTTCGTCGCCTGTGGTGGAAACCACCTTGAGCAGCCCTTCTCGGGCCGGAACGTCCGGCAAATCATTGAGCCAGCCCAGCAACAACAACTGGCCGGCGGAGGGAAGCTGCGGCAGCTCACCCGCCACCGCGGCCTGCATGGGACGATTCTTCGAGTCAGCAAAACCGGCTATCGCCCCCTCGCGCCGGGCCGCATCATCGCTTTGCAAACTTTGCACCACCCAGCGCGCGGCCTCCGTGGCCGGCAACACCTCCACCATGCCTTTGGCCGCCGCCACGCGCAGCGCGCGCGGCTGGCTGGCCACGAGGTACTTCTCCAAAATGCCGCGGGCCAATTTCGCGTTGCCGGTGGCGGCCAGCCGGGCGGCAGCCTCCATTTCCGCGCGGCCCAAAGCCCGGCTCAAGGCCGGGGTTACTGTGGCCGAAGCCAGCACTTTGGCGGCGGCCGGCGTGCCAATTTGCCCCAAAGCCGCCAGCGCCGTCTCGGCCACCCAGGGATCCGGATCATGGACATACCGCGCCACCACCTCCACCGCCTGCGGGTCGCGCCGTACGCCAATCGAACCCAGAATGCCCGCGCGCAACCTGGCCTCCACCTTGGGCAGGGCCGTTCTCAATGCCGCGCCCGCTTCCGGGGCCGCCAGCGGCTCCAAGGCCATGCGGGCGGGGTGGGACAAATCAGCGTCCGTGAGCAGCTCCGCCAATGCCGGCACACACTTGGCCGACCCCACCACGCCCAGATAGCGGCATACATAACGCTTGGCGTCCTTGGACGTTTCCGGCGCCTTCAATATGGCAATCAACCGGGCTTCCAGGGCCGGGTAATCGGCGGGAGCTGTTTTGCGCATCAGCTCCTCCACCCGGGCCAGCGACTCGCGGCTCTGACCAAAGCTCCACTTCGCCAGCCCGTCCAGCGGATCCGCAGGCGCCTGGGCCGCAGCGCTGGCCGCGCAAAACACTGCCAATACAAGGGAAAATGCTTTTTTCATAAGGAGTTTCAGGGAAAGGGTTCTCATCGTTCCTCCGCACGCCTCACACAATGATATTCCACGGTTCGCGTTTGGCGCGGCCCAGCAGCGCGTTGGCCGAAGGGTCATTCAGGAATTCTTCCTTGGCCGGGTCCCACCGCAGTTTGCGGCCCAGCGTAATCGCGATTACGCACAAATGGCCAATGCTGGCGGAACGATGCGCCACCTCCGCCGGCGTGATGGTCTGGCGCCGGGAAATCACGCAGTCAATGAAGTTGCCAATGTGGTTCTGCGAACGGTAAAGATTGATTTCATCCGGCCGGATGCGCTCCTTCCGCAGCTCCTTGGGCTGCGTATCAAAGCCCCCCCGGTCCACCCACACCCACCCCTCGGTGCCAATCCACTTGGCGCCCATCCGATGATTGCCCTCCGCATTCTGCACAATCATCTTCACCCCGTTGGCATAAGTGCACTCTATCCGGTACCGCGTCGCCGCATCCCAGATGCCCACTTTGGGAAATTCCGCGTGAATGGGATTAATCTCCACCGGCCCCGTGTATTCCGTGCCCAATCCCCACTGGGCAATGTCCCCATGATGCCCAATCCAGTCCATCAACTGGCCCCCGCCGTAATCCATTTGCCAACGCCAGTTCCAATGCGTCCGATCCCGCGAATACGGCGCCCACGGCGAAGGCCCGCACCAGAAATCATAATCCAAATCCGGCGGCGGGTCCGTGAAAGGCGCCGTCCCGCCCGCCCCGCCCGTGGGCAAACCCACCTCCACCGTGTGCACCTTCCCAATCCGCCCGTTGCGCACCAGCTCGCAGGCAAAGCGAAAATCTCCCGTCGAACGCTGCCACGAACCCGTCTGCCAGATGCGCCCGTAACGCTCAATGGCCGTCACCATCGCGCGCCCCTCCTTCAAATCATGGCTGAACGGCTTCTCCCCGTAGATGTCTTTCCCCGCCTTCGCCGCCATGATTGCCGGAATCGCATGCCAATGATCCGGCGTCGCCAGCGAAATGACATCTATGTCATCCCGCGCAATCAGCTCCCGGAAATCCTTGTAGGCCGCGCAATCCTGGTTGCCATACTGATTGTTGACCCGCCGCTGCTCCCGCTCCCGATGGCCGCGATCCACATCGCACACCGCCAGCACCCGGCACCGGCGGTCGCCCAAAAAACCGCCCAAATTGCCGGAGCCCATCCCCCCCACCCCAATGGCGCCCACGGTGATTTTGTTGCTGGGAGCATCCGCCCCCAAAACCCGGGACGGAATGATATCAGGCAATGCCGCCGCCGCGCCCGTCAGGGCCAGCCCCCTGAGAAAGCGCCGGCGATTCACTCGCAAGGTGGTTTTCATGGCGGCATACTGCGCAGCGCCGCCGCCGCTGTAAAGCCCGAATACCAGCCCCACCGCCCCGCCGCGCGCCGCCACAAAAAAATCTCGCCCGCTCCCCCTCGCCCGCGCTACGCTGGGGGCGTGGCAGAACCACCCGACCAACCAAACCACGAGGCCCCCTCGCCTGCCACTGCGGGGCCGGCGCCAACTCCACCGCCGGCCGGCGCAGACCCCTCCCTTCTGCCCGCCGGTTCCGACCTCTCCGGCGCCAGGGCCCGCATGTTTTTTTCCCTCGGCCTCCTCGCCGCCCTCGGCCTGGTGATTACCGCCGGCATCCTCCTGCTCGTCTATCGCCAAAACCAGGAGCGCCGCCGCCTCGAATTCGCCAAACTCGCCGATGACCGCGCCCAGGCCGTGCAACTGGCGGCCAATGGCTGCGTCGAAGTCCTCAACGCCATGGCCGACCTCTACGCCGCCAGCCAGCGCGTCGAGCCCGAGGAATTCCGCCACTTCGCCACCCGCGCCATGCAGCGCCACCCCGAGACCGTCTATCTGGCCTGGCTGCCCCGCATCACCCACGCTCAGCGCCAGAGCATCGAGCGCCTGCCCCCGCGTCTCAACCGCGGCTTCCGCATCCTCCAACTCAACACCAACGGCCTGCCGGTCACCGCCGAAGTCAGGCCCGAATACTTCCCCGTTTTCTACATCGAGCCTTTCTGGGAAAACCGTTTCCTCCGCGGCCTCGACCACTACGCCGAACCCTCCCGCCGCGCCGCCATGGAACTGGCTCGCGACACCGACACTCCCGTCGCCACCCCCTGGATTCGCCTCGCCCAACGCGAAACCGATGCCGCCGCCGATTTCGGCGTCTTCCTCTACCAGGCCGTCTATACCAACGACCTCCCCGCCGAAACCGTCGCCCAGCGCCGCCAAAACCTCGCCGGCTACCTCGCCGCCGTCGTCACCGTCGAAGGCCTCGTCCGCCGCGCCTTGCCGGCCGGTGCCCTGAAAAATGTGGAGGTCTTCCTCGGCGACGAATCCTCCGAAGACGGCGCCCCCATGACCATCCACTTCACCCCCCAAGGATGGGATGTCCGCCGCCAGCCCCTCGACGAAATCAAACGCCTCCGCCGCGGCGCCATTGCTTGGGAAGGCGCCGTGGACCTCGCCGGCCGCCCCTGGGCCGTGCTGTGCTATCCCACCCGCCACTTCAACGCCGCTTACCGCTCCTGGAGCCTCTGGGGCATCCTCCTCGCTGGCCTGCTCTTCACCGGCTTCCTCGTCAACTACCAGCGCCTCATCATGCAACGCGCCAGTTACGTCGAACAACTGGTCAACCAGCGCACCCGCGAACTCAAAGAAGAAATCGCCAGCCGCGCCCGCCTCGAAGAAGAGCTGCAGCGCGAACGCGACCTCTTCCACACCCTCCTCGACAACCTCCCCGACCGCATCTACTTCAAAGACACCCAAAGCCGCTTCCTCCGCATCAACCGCGCCCTCGCCGACCTCTTCGGCCTCCAACACCCCCGCGAGGCCGTCGGCAAAAGCGACTTCGACTTCTTCACCATCGAACACGCCCGCCCCGCCTTTGAAGATGAACAGGAAATCATCCGCACCGGCCAGCCCCTCATCGGCCGCATCGAACTCGAAACCCTCCCCGACGGCAAAAAATGCTGGGCCCACACCACCAAAATGCCCTTCCGCGACAAGCAGGGCCGCATCATCGGCACCTTCGGCATCTCCCGCGACATCACCTCCCTGCGCGAAATGACCGAACAACTCAAAAAAGCCAACGCCGACCTCCAACGCTCCCATGAAGAACTGAAAGCCGCCCAGATGCAGCTCATCCAGGCCGAGAAAATGCAATCCGTCGGCCGCCTCGCCGCCGGCGTCGCCCACGAAGTCAAAAACCCCCTCGCCATCCTCGGCATGGGCCTGGACTACCTCGCCAGCTCTGTGGACCAAAACGACCCCACCCTCCGCCTCGTCGTCGAAGACATGCGCCAGGCCATCCGCCGCGCCGACAACATCATCCTCGGCCTCCTCGACTTCTCCAAACCCGGCGACCTGGAACTCAAGCCAGTCCGCCTCAACGACATCATCCAGCAAGCCCTCGCCCTCACCAAACACGAACAAGTCGGCGCCTTCGTCCAGGTCGAAACCCACCTCGCCCCCGACCTCCCCCCCATCACCGGCGATGCCCGCAAACTCTCCCAGGTCTTCGTCAACCTCTTCCTCAACGCCTGTCAGGCCATGCAATCCGGCGGCACCCTCACCGTCCGCACCCACGTCCGCTCCCTCGACGCCGATGAAGTCCGCCTCGAAGTCGGCAGCCGCGAAGCCCTCCGCTTCCACGCCGGCCAGCCCGTCGTCGAAGCCCTCGTGGACGACACCGGCCCCGGCATCCCCCCCGACAAACTCCACCGCATCTTTGACCCCTTCTTCACCACCAAACCCACCGGCCAGGGCACCGGCCTCGGCCTCACCGTCAGCCGCCAGATTATGGAATGGCACGGCGGCCGCATCCAAATCCTCAACCGCCCCGAAGGCGGCGCCCGCGCCATCCTCTGGTTCCCCATCCAGGAAAGCTCCCCCACCTCCCCGCCCCCCACCCCACCGGACATCCCCCCACCCCACTAAACCCCGCCCCTCCAGCCCCGAAGTCCCCCACTGGCGCGCTTATGACTCTGAACTCACGCGAAGCCGCGAAGAACGCAAAGGTAATGAATGCAGAAGAAGTTTCAGCGGTAATCGTTGATGCGACCTCCCATGCCCACAAACAACGGCTCACCCGCCTTCCTCTGCTGGGCCTCTCCCGCGGGCTGCTGATCAACTTTGGTGCTCCCACCTTCAAGGACGGCTGCCGGCGCATCGTCAATCATCACCCCTCCTTCGCGTCTTCGCGTCTTCGCGTGAACCAACCCCCAGCAGAAATCCCATAAACCAACCACCCCCCAAACCAAAGTCCCCCACTGGTACGCTCATGACTATGAACTCACACGACAATTTTGGTTCCCCCACCTTCAAAGACGGCTGTCGGCGCATCATCAATCACCACCCCTCCTTCGCGTCTTCGCGTGAACCAATCCCCAGCAGAAATCCCATAAATCCCCCTCCAAACCAAAGTCCCCCACTGGTACACTCATGACTATGAACTCACACGACAATTTTGGTTCCCCCACCTTCAAAGACGGCTGCCGGCGCATCGTCAATCACCACACCTCCTTCGCGTCTTCGCGTCTTCGCGTGAACCAACCCCCCGCAGAATTCCCATAAATCACCCACCCCCCAAACCAAACTCCCCCACTGGTACGCTCATGACTATGAACTCACGCGAAGCCGCGAAGAACGCAAAGACAATGAATGCAGAAGAAATTTCAGCCGTGGTCGTGGATGCGGCCTTTCATATTCACAAGGAACTGGGGCCGGGCCTGCTGGAATCGGTTTACGAGGCAGTCCTGGCGCGCGCCTTGGAGCGGAGGGGCTTGGCCGTCCAACGCCAGAAGTCCGTGGCCTTCGAGTATGACGGGATGCGCTTTGAGGAAGGTTTGCGGGTTGACCTGTTGGTGAACGAAGTGTTGGTCATCGAGCTGAAATCGGTCGAAACGCTCGCCCCAGTGCATTCAAAGCAACTGCTGACCTATCTTCGTCTGCTGGGCCTCTCTCTGGGCCTGCTGATCAATTTTGCTGCCCCCACCTTCAAAGACGGCTGCCGACGCATCAACAATCATCACCCCTCCTTCACGTCTTCGCGTCTTCGCGTGAACCAACCCCCAGCAGAATTCCCATAAATCACCCACCCCCCAAACCAAAGTCCCCCACTGGTACGCTCATGACTATGAACTCACGCGAAGCCGCGAAGAACGCAAAGATAATGAATGCAGAAGAAGTTTCAGCGGTAATCTTGATGCGACCTCCCATGCCCACAAACAACGGCTCACCCGCCTTCCTCTACTGGGCCTCTCTCTGGGGCTGCTGATCAATTTTGGTGCCCTCACCTTCAAGGACGGCTGTCGGCGCATCATCAATCATCACCCCTCCTTCACGTCTTCGCGTCTTCGCGTGAACCAACCCCAGCAGAAATCCCATAAATCACCCCCAAACCAAAGTCACCCACTAGTACACTCATGACTATGAACTCACGCGAAGCCGCGAAGAACGCAAAGACAAAGAATGCAGAAGAAATTTCAGCGGTAATCTTGATGCGACCTCCCATGCCTACAAACAACGGCTCACCCGCCTTCCTCTGCTGGGCCTTTCGCTGGGGCTGCTGATCAACTTTGGTGCTCCTCACCTTCAAAGACGGCTGCCGACGCATCGTCAATCATCACCCCTCCTTCGCGTCTTCGCGTCTTCGCGTGAACCAAACCCCTGCACAACCTGAATTCAACCTCACTAAAACCCCTCCCGCGCCCATGCCCTGCTATGGTTGAACTGGCAAGCGACTCTTGCTGCCATGTTCGCGAGCCACATATTACCATCCCCCACAGCGCCCACCTTTCAGCCAGAGGACGGCATGTGCCAAAACACGCGGCACGGGCATGATTGACGGCAAGCGGCTCAGCGTCTAAGGTGTGGGCCAACAAATACATTAATTACACATGACCATGAAAATCTCCCGCCGCAACGCTTTGAACCGGGCCGCTGGCGCCGCCCTGCTGGCTGCCGCCGCGCCCGCCGTCCTGCCCGTCTCCGCCGCTGACGCCCCCGCCAAACTCAAGGGCAACATCCGGCACTCCGTCTCCAAGTGGTGCTATGGCAAAATCCCGCTGGAGGAGTTCTGCGTGGCAGTCAAGGCCATGGGCATTGAGTCCGTGGAGCTGCTCGGGGAAAACGAGTGGCCCACTGTGGTGAAACACGGCCTGACCTGCGCCATGTGCAACGGCCCGGACAGCATCGGCTACGGGTGGAATCGCGTGGAGCACCACGACAAGTTGCTGGCCGGTTTCGAGCAGGCCATTCCCAAAGTGGCCCAGTACGGCTTCCCCAACATCATCACCTTCTCCGGCAACCGCGTGGGCAAGAATTACAAGGTCTCCGACGAGGAAGGCCTGGAGAACTGCGTGAAGGGCTTGAAGCGCCTCATGCCCATTGCCGAAAAGCACAAGGTCACCGTGGTGCTGGAGCTGCTAAACAGCAAGGTGAACCACAAGGACTACATGGCCGACCATTCCGCCTGGGGCGTGGAATTGTGCAAGCGGGTGGGGTCGGAGCGGCTGAAGCTGCTCTATGACATCTACCACATGCAAATCATGGAGGGCGACATCATCCGCACCATCCAGACCCATCACCAGTATTTCGCCCATTACCACACCGGCGGCAACCCGGGCCGCAATGAAATTGACGAGACCCAGGAGCTGAATTATCCGGCCATCATGAAGGCCATTGTGGCCACGGGCTACAAGGGCTTTGTGGGCCAGGAATTTGTGCCCAAGCGCGAGCCGCTGGCCTCGCTGCGGCAGGCCATCCAAATCTGCGACGTCTAGGCTCCCGCCCGGCCGGGGCGCGCGGCTTTGACAATCCCCCGTCTATTGGGTAGCGTAGGGTAATGGAAGTATTGCACGCGCCGTGGCGAATTGAATACATCCTCGCTCCCAAACCACCTGCGGGAGAGGGGGAGTCCCTGTTTGTACGCATCGCCCAGTCCAACGATGACGAGGCCAATTACGTGCTGGTGCGGGAGCGCACGTGCTACGCCGTGCTCAACACCTACCCTTACAATGGCGGCCATTTGATGGTGGTGCCTTACAAACAAACGCCCGATTTGAACGGGCTGACCGACGGGGAGCTGACCGACCTGATGAAACTCACCCGCCGGTGCATGAATGCGCTCACCCGGGTGATGCGCCCGGATGGTTTCAACGTGGGCATCAACCTTGGCAAGGTGGCCGGCGCAGGCATCGCCGAGCACCTGCATATTCACGTCGTGCCCCGGTGGAACGGCGACACCAATTTCATGCCCGTCATCGGCCAGACCTCGGTGGTCCCCCAAGCCCTGGCGGACATTGCCGCGCGCCTGCGGGCCGCCCTGGCCGAAACGCCCGAATAACGCAGCATGACCAGCGAGATACTGCATTTTGAAACCGCGCGGCTGGCCCAGCAGTTGTTCAATAATGACCCGGCCAACCTGGCCGCCCTCGAGCAACGGCTGGGCGTCAAAGCCACCGCGCGGGAGGGATGGATTAAACTGGAGGGCGAAGCCGAGTCGGTCCGGCAGGCCAAACAACTGTTTGAAATGCTCGAGCATTCCATCAAGGCCGGCGGCCACATCCGCAACCGCGAATTTGCCTTCGCCCTGAATGTCGTCAGCGAGGACGGCGCCTCGGCCCTCAAAAGCCTGATGACCGACCGCATCGTCACCTCCACCCGCAAGGCCAACATCACCCCCAAAACCCTCGGGCAAAAAAAATACCTGGAGGCCATCCGCACGCACGACGTCACCCTGGGCGTGGGCCCCGCCGGCACCGGCAAAACCTACCTGGCCATGGCCATGGCTGTCTGGCATTTGCGCGAGCAAAAGGTCAACCGCATCATCCTCACCCGCCCCGCCGTCGAAGCCGGCGAGGCGCTGGGCTTCCTGCCCGGCGATTTGCAGGAAAAACTGGCGCCCTACCTGCGCCCCCTGCATGACGCCCTCATGGACATGCTCCCGCCGGAGGAAATCCAGCGGCACATGGAGCGCGGCACCATCGAAATTGCCCCGCTGGCCTACATGCGCGGGCGCACCTTGAACAATGCCTTCATCATCCTGGATGAAGCCCAGAACTGCACCATGGAGCAGATGTTCATGTTCCTGACCCGTCTGGGCCACAATTCCAAGACCGTGGTCACCGGCGACCCCACCCAGATTGACCTCCCCAAGGCCAAACCCAGCGGCCTGCTGGAGGCCCGCCTGGCCCTCAAACACGTCGAGGGCGTAGCCGTGGTGGAATTTCAGCGGCGGGACGTTGTCCGCCATCCTTTAGTGCAGCGCATCATCCATGCCTACGAACAACACCGCGGGACCGGCATCTCCGGATAAGCCGGTGGGAGTGCAGGTGGCCATTCAAAACCGGCAAAAAGACCGGCGCATCCATGCCGGCCGGCTCCGGTATCTCACCAGCATGGTGGTGGCGCGCCTCGCCCCCGGCGCCGTGGCGGATTTGTGCGTGCACCTGGTCACCCCGGCGCGCATGGCCAGCCTTAACGAACATTTTCTGGGGCATCCCGGTCCCACCGATGTCATCACCTTCGACTTCAGCGAAGGCGAACCCGGCTGGTTGTACGGCGAAATCTTCATCTGTCCCAAAGTGGCGGTGGACCAGGCCCGGCAATTCGCCTGCCCCTGGCAGGAGGAATTGATGCGCTACGTCATTCACGGCGTGCTGCATCTCCTGGGCCACGATGACCAGGCCCCCGCCGCCCGGCGGCGAATGAAAGCCGCCGAAAACCGCGCTCTGCGCTGGCTGACCACTCATCAGCCTGTGCACCTGTTGGGAAGCACCGCTAAATCATGAAACATCCGCTTTTGGCCAAATGGCGTGCCAGTTTTGTGGCGGGATTGCTGGTGATTCTGCCCACCGCCGTTTCCATCATGGTCGCCATCTGGATTCTGAAAAACATCACCAGCATCACCGATACCCTCCTGATTTTCCTCCCGCGCGAATGGACCCACAAGGACGGCGGAGACGGCCCGCTCTATTGGTATTACAGCCTGCTGGCCCTCCTGCTGGCCGTGCTGCTCATCACCGGCATTGGCCATCTCACCAAGAACTACATCGGCCGCAAGCTCCTCGAAATGGGCGACCGCTTCATGATGCGCGTGCCGCTGATTAATAAAATTTACAGCACCATCAAACAGGTCAACGAAGCCTTCTCCGGCCAGCGCGCCTCGTTCAAACAAGTGGTCCTGCTCGAATACCCGCGGCAGGGCGTGTACTCGCTGGGCTTCATCACCAATGACCAGCCGGAAATTTCCACCCCCAATTCCGGCCCCTTGCAAAGCGTCTTTGTCCCCACCACCCCCAACCCCACCAGTGGGTTTATCGTGCTCGTGCCCGCCTCCAGTCTGCACCACATCCCAATGCCCGTACAAGATGCCATCAAGTTTGTAATCAGCCTTGGCTCGCTTGCCCCTGAGGCGCAGCAAGAATCCCTGGGCAGCTTGAAAACTCTGGAAAAATCCCAATAATCCGCGCGCATGGAGGAACGCGCCCATGGCATTGTTCTGCGCTCCTATCCCCTTACGGAAACCAGCCTCATTGTCCACTGGCTGACCTCGGAGGCCGGCCATCTGGCCACCGTGGCCAAAGGCGCCCGCCGTCCCAAGTCTCCCTTCCGCGGCAAGCTGGATTTGTTCTTCAAAGCCCGGTTCAGTTTTGCCCGCAGTCGCCGCTCGGATTTGCACCATCTGCGCGAGGTGGAGGTTCAGGAAACCCACCCCGCCCTGCGCCAAAATTATGCCCTCCTCACCCAGGCCGTGTACGCCGCCGCCCTGCTCGAGCGGCTCATTGAACGGGACACACCCGTGCCCGAGCTGTTTGACCTGCTGGAGTCCCTGCTGCTTGCCTTGCCACAACACCCCCCAGCCGCCCACACCATGGCCGCTTGGGAATTGAAACTCCTCGCCGCCCTCGGACTGGGGCCGGACTGGCACACCGCCTCCCTTTCGGCCGGCACCCGTGCCCTCCTGCAACACTGCCTGGCCCTGCCCTGGGAACAACTCCCGCGTCTGAACTTCAGCCCCGCCCAAACTCAGGAAGCCGGCCGCTTCCTCCTGCGCCAGCTCGAAGCCACCGGCCTCCGCCCGCCCCCCCAGCGCGCCAAAGCCTGGGCAGCCGCCGAAGATTAAGCATTTTTAGAGCGGCCAGCCTTCAATAGGCGGTGGGGATTCGGCGTCCAATCCTGTGAATGCACGCGGGCGTGTCAGCGGCAAGAAACGTTGACAAGGCCCGGCTGACACGCAATAACAACCTTATGAAAAACACGCAGCACCTCTCGCGCCGCTCGTTTTTGCGGCAGGCACGCAACCTTTCGCTCGGCATGGGCGCCGTCCTCGCCGGTCCCAACATCTTCCTGAATGAAACCCGCGCCGCCACCGGTGAAAACCCCTCGGAGCTGGTGCGGGTGGGGTTCATCGCCACCGGCGGACGGGGCGTGCAAAACATGGGGTATTTCCTGAAGAAGAAGAACGTCGCCGCCGTTTGCGATGTGGATGCCACCAACCTGGCGAATGGGCAAAAGGCCGTCGTCAAGGCCCAGGGCAAGGAAGTGCCGGCCTACCGGGATTACCGCAAGCTGCTGGAGGACAAAAGCGTGGACGCCGTGGTGATTTCCACCCCAGACCACTGGCATGCCCTCCAGGCCATCCACGCCTGCCAGGCCGGCAAGGATGTCTATTGCGAAAAGCCGCTCACCCTGTTCATCGAGGAAGGCAAGGCCATGGTCAAAGCCGTGCGCCAGTACAAACGCGTGTTGCAAACCGGCAGCCAGCAGCGCTCCGACCAGCGCTTTCGCACCGCCGTCGAAATGGTGCGCTCCGGCAAAATCGGCAAGTTGCACACCGTCAAAGTCGGCATCACCACGGTGAATTGGGACAACAAACTGGACGACGTCAAGGACAGTGACCCGCCGCCCGAACTGGATTACGACATGTGGCTGGGTCCCGCACCCTACCGCCCCTACAATCGCGCCCGCGTCCATTATTTTTTCCGGTTCTTCTGGGATTACTCCGGCGGCCAGATGACCAACTGGGGCGCCCATCACCTGGACATCGCCCACTGGGGCATGGACGTGGACCACACCGGCCCGGTGGAAATCACCGGCCAGGCACGGTACGACGAGAAAAAACGCTTCGAAGTGCCGGTGTGGAGCCTCATCCATTACAAGTACCCCAACGGCGTGCAGGTGATTTTGGAGCAGGGCGCCAAAATGGGCACCACCTTCATCGGCGACAAGGGCGTCATCTACGTCAACCGCGGCGTGCTCAAGATGGGGGCCACGGAAAAAGAAGAGGATTTGGATGACATCCCCCCGATGAAAGACGCGGACATCAAGCTGGTGTATATCAGCAATGACCATTACGGCAACTGGCTCGAGTGCATCAAAACCCGCAAAGACCCCATCTGCTCGGTGGAAATCGGCCATCGTACCGCCACCGCCTGCCATCTGGGAAATATTGCGGCGCGCACCGGCAAGAAAATCACCTGGGACCCCGTCAAGGAAGTCATCACCGATCCTTCCCTGGCGCACTGGGCCACCAAGGAATACCGGCCACCCTGGAAGTTGCCAGTGTAAGCTTCACCCATTGCTCACGGCGGCCTGCGGGCCGCCTTTTTGTTATGGACCCTGCGCTGCAAAAAGAAACCGAGGCCCTCCGCCGCATGTGGGACCGCCATGCCGCCGAAGATTTGCGCGATTATCTGGTGGCCAGCGTCGAAGACCCCCGCCTGAATCTTTCCAGCATTCTCACCCGCCATTTTCTGGCGGAGTTGCTCTTCGGCCAGCGCTTGGTCCCGCTGCAGGAGGCCGAAGTGCGCTTTTCCATGGCCATGAACTGGATGCTGCAACGCTTCGAGCATCCCATGATTGATGAAGATGTGGAAAGCCTGCGGCTCGGTCTGCAACGCCCCATGGCGGTGGTCGAAGGCGTCACCCTCCCCCCCTTCCTGCACCTCCTCTATACCCGCCTGCCAGAGACGGCGGCGGAAGTCGAAGTCCCCAATTACCTGGATGCCCTGCTAACGCCAGACTTGCTGGCCATGACCCCCATCCGCCTGCCGGAGCGCGTCCTGAACACCTTTGCCCAGCTATGGCAACAAGCGCTGGCAGGCCTCGAAGCCCCCCCGCTCAGTGTGCTGGAGCCAGCCTGCGGCTCCGCCAATGACGCCCGCTTCCTGGCAGCCTTTGGCCTGTCTCGCTTCCTCCATTACACCGGCTTTGATTTGTGTGAAAAAAACATCCTCAATGCCCGCGCCCTCTGCCCCCAGCTTGATTTTCAGGTGGGCAACGTGCTGGAAATCGAACGCCCCGATCAATCCGTGGACGTGCTCATCGCGCATGATCTGTTTGAGCACCTCAGCCCCACCGCCCTCGAACAAGCCCTGGCGGAAGTCCTCCGCGTGACCCGCCACGCCGTGTGCCTGGGCTTCTTCCAAATGCACGAGGAGCCGGAGCACCTGGTGCGGCCGGTGGATGAGTACTTTTGGAATCGTTTGAGCTTGCCGCGCATCCGCGAAAAGCTCGAACAAGCCGGCTTCCAAGTGCAGGCTATTCACCTCGATACCTTCCTGGTGCGGCAATTCGGCGGTGAGCCTACCCACAACCCCCACGCCTACATCCTGCGCGCCTGGCGGCCATAAAGTAGCCGCGCCACCGATGCCCCCGTGCCCGGCGCTCAGACCATGACCGGCTCGGGCGTCTTGACTCTCGGCGCCGTTTCCGGCTGGTCACTGAAATCATGCTCACTGCCCGCCGGCTCCAGGCCCAAATCCTTGAGCATCTGTAAATCCTGCTCCACCGGACGGTTCAGGGTGGTCAGATAATTGCCCACCATCAACGCGCTGGCGCCCGCCATGAAAATCATGCTCTGCAAATCCCGCAAATTCACCGTCCGCCCCCCCGCCACCATGATTTCCTGCCGCGGCAAAATGAACCGGAAACATGCAATCGTCTTGAGAATTTCCAGCGGCGGCAGCGGCGGCACATGCTCAAACGGCGTGCCCGGTATGGGATTCAGGATGTTGATGGGCACCACGCTGGCGCCCACTTCGCGCAGACTCAGCGCCAAATCGCAACGATCCTCCCGGGTCTCGCCCATCCCGATGATGCCCCCGGAACAAATGCGAATCCCGGCGTTGCGCAAATACTTGAGCGTCTGAATGCGGTCATCATAGGTGTGCGTCGTGCATTGCTGCGGGAAAAACCGCCGCGAGGTCTCCAGATTGTGCCCATACACCTGCACCCCTGCCTCCTTCAACCGGTCCGCCACCCGCTGGCTTTTGATGATGCCCAGTGACACGTCCGCCCGTGCCTTCCCGCTGCGCGCCAGCTCCCGCACCCGCTCGCAGACCTCGTCCAGCATCCGGCCTTCGCTCAGGCCCTTCCATGCCGCCACCAGCCCTACCGCCGTCACGCCATGCCGCATGGCCTCCTCGGCGGCCTGCTGCACCGGTTCCGGCTCCACAAAACCATACCGGGGAGAATTCGTGTTATAGAAGGCCGATTGCGCGCAAAATTTGCAGTCCTCCGGACACCCCCCCGCCTTGGCATTGACGATGGAGCACAAGTGAACGCGGTTGCCCTTGAAATGCTCGCGGATGCGGTTGGCCCACGCCATCAAATCATATATGTCCGCGCTACGCTCGAGGTTGAACAATTCCAGCGCCTCCTCGCGCTCAATCTGGCCGCCCGCCAAAATGCGGCGACCCAGGGCGGCAATGCGCGTGGAAACATCGGCGTCAACTGTCATGTAACTCATAGTTGACGCAAGTTAACCTCCCCATCCGCCCATGCAAGCCCAAAATGCGTTCGCCCCTCCGGCCGAACCAGCCGGGCATTACGGCGCTGGCGCCGTCCGGCGCGGCGTAAAATCCATGCGCAGCGTGGCCAACACGCCATGGGCCACATAGGACCGTCCGGCGCCGTCCCATGCCTCATCAAAGTGGTAAAACACATAGTTCAACCCCGCGGTCATGCGCCCGCCAAAACGGCGCATTAAACCCGCCTGCGCCACATGGCTGGTGAACGCGCTGCCCAGCGGCAGGCCTTCCGCGCCCTGGGGCTGGCGAAAATCCGAATGCGTGACGGAATATCCTGCATGCACATCAGTGGTGCGGCTGACCAGATAAGTGGCGCTGTTCATCAGCGTCCACGTCGTGCCCCTCCACGGAGCCACCGAGGGCGACTCCGCCGCAAAGGCCGCCGTTTTGCTCTCCGTCCAAGCCAGTGTGGAAGACACATAAAAACGCGGATGCGGCGTCAAGGTTAGCGTGGCGGTAAAAGTATGCCCCCGCGTGACGGCGGTTTGTAAGCCCCCGCCCGGTGACACATCCCACGGCAACGGGTCGGTGGCGCTAAACCAGTCCGTCATGCGGTAGCGGTAGCCCAGGGAAACCTTCAGCGCCTTGTGAGCGCGCCACGCCAGTTTCGTTTCCCATTCATCCGTCAAATCCCGTCGGCTGGTGATGAAGGCCGAGTAACCGTCATTGGGAAATCCGCCCGCGCTCATGAAAGCAATGTCCTCCGGGTGATGATAATGGTTGTACCGCTCGCGCCGGCGGAAATGGCCCGTCCACGAGAACCGGCTCCACGGCGAAATGCTCACCCCAGCGCGATAATCCCGCTGATCCGCCGAGGCATCCATGCGCCGGCCAAACTCGTAAAAATTGCCCGGCCCCATGAACTCATATTGCTCCAGACTCTCCTGCCGGAAACGCGCATCGGCAAACAACACCGTGTAGGGTATGGCCGTGAAGCGCAGGCCGGCGTCTTCCGTCAGGGACACCCGGTCATGGGTGGCATTAATCCACGCGGTTTGTGCAAACACCGGCACCCCCTCGTCCAGGATTACATGGCCCAGCCCCTCCTGGCTTTGCCATTCGGGTTGCAAGCCCGCCGCCAGCGTGAGATGCCGCCACGGTTTAAGCTGCACGTTCAGGTTGGCCACGTGCGACTCCTGCCGCAGGATTAGGTGGTTGAAGGACCAAAATTTGTCATCCGGCCAGGGCCCCGGCGCGGGCGGTGCCAGGCTGGGTGGCAGATACGTCACCCCTTGCTCATGGCCTGCGCGCGCATCGTAGGTCTGATACAGATAACCCGCGGCCCCAAACAACCACGGACGCAATTGTTTCTCCACCTGGAGCGTGTTGACGGCCTGAAAGGAGCGCAGTTGCTCCACGATGCGCGCCACCTTGTCCGGCCCGTCCTTTCCCACCACATACGTCTCCTGCTCGCGCTCCTGATGCAGCCGCGAAAATTCCAGACGCAATTGGTCGCTAAACCGCCATCCGTGCCACTGGTGGGCCACGTCCAAACGCACTAAATGCGTTTCCTCATCCAGCCGCTTCCAGGCCGGATAAATCCGCCGCACCTCTCCGGCGGCGTCCGTCACATCCCCCCATTGCGTCAAGGATTTGTCCCCCTGACGGTAGCGGTGTTCATAGCCCAGCGTGATTTGCGGCAGCGCGGGCCGCGTCAGTCCCACTTCCAACCACGCGCGCCCTACGTCCAGTTTCAGTTCGCGTCCCAGACTCCAGGCCTCGCTGGCCATCCCGCCATAATACCCCCCGCTGTCCTCGTAATAACGCCGGTATTGCTCCATGCCCGCGCGCACAAAACCTATCTTGGGCCGGCTGAGCGACAAACGTGCGGCATAATCCGGCGTGCCAAGCAGCGCGCGCGCCTCCACCTCAAGCAAGGCCCCATTCGTGAAGCGCTGTGAATACGCCAACTCCTGCACCCCGCCCCATGCCCCCTCCCGCTGGCCGGCATGCTCACGGAAAAGATTTTGCCGGCCCCCCACCCAGTATCCGCCCAATTGGGTGGTGAGCGTCAGCCGCGGCGCATAAGCCAGCGCATCCGCCGTTTCATCCCACGCCACCCCCTGGTCAATCCAGGCGCGAATTAATGCCAGCTCCTGCGCGCTGACCGGCGGCGCCTTACCCGGCGGCGGCATCTCCATGTCCGGCACCAGCCCCGCAATGTAATGCACCAGCGGACTCGCCGCGCTATTGCCCGGTATCACCGCTTTCCCCTCGGCCCCTCCCCGCAGCATCGCTTCGCGCGTGACCAGGCTGAAATCGCTTTTGGGCCGCTCCGTCCCATGACACCGCAAACAGGAACGGTCAAAAATCGGCTTGATGTCCCGCAGGTAATCCACCTGAAACGCTGCCGGCGCGGGCAACTTGCCCGTTTCCGCGGGCGCAGCCATCCCCGCGGCCACGCCGGCCAACAACCAAACGGTTAGGAAAGGACGGCACATGTCAGTACCTCAAACGCGGGTTCAGGTTCGAGCCATGCACGGCGCTGTGGCAGCCGGCAGACCAGCACGTCCCCTGGCGCAAATAAGCGCCATGCGCCACCTTGCCGATGTAAATATCCCCCGCCGCCCCCGGCCCGGGCGTTTGCGCGTGGCATTTCAGGCAGAGATTGGCATCGCGCTCCAGCAGCAGCTTCGCGCCCACCGTGCCATGCGGGCGATGGCAGACCGTGCAGCCCTCGCGCAGCGCTTCATGCTCAAATACATGCGGTTTGCTTTGCTCTTGATGACATGCGGCGCATTGCTGATTCACCCGCGCCATGGCCAGGCCGCCGGCGGTTTTCATGATGTCGCGCCCGTGGGGGTCATGGCACTGCACGCAATTCATCTTGCCCTCCAGCACCGGATGATGCGAAGACAGCCGAAACTCCATCTCAATGTCCTTATGGCACGCCAGGCAGGCCACCGGGTCCTTGCCGGGGTTGATGATATTTTGGCGCCCGCCCCCGCTGGCCATGTGCAGGCTGCCCGGCCCGTGGCAGGCCTCGCAACTGGTCTGGCCCGCCAGCGACGCCCCCTCAAAATGCACTCGTGCATGAGGACTCAAGGGAAACTGCTGCACCAGGTTGGAATGACAATCCGCACACGCGGCGTTGCCCACAAAACTGGCGCCGGGTATGTCCGGCGGACGCACCACCACGCGGTCCACGGAGGCGCAGGAAACCAGGAAGGACACCACCGCCACACCAGCCGCCGCGGCCAGCAAAGTTTGCGCAAATCGCGCCCCTGCAGCACTGCCAAGTTGGCGCCTCATAGGCCCACGCCTAGAAATCCCGGTCTGGTGGTTGGGTTCTTGCGGTCAAAGGTAGCCTTGAATTGGCCTTGCCCCAAATAATTTTACCGCCCAGTGGCGCTCACGTCTTCCCTCCCTCCCTTCCCTGCCCCGGCCCAGCGCCACGGGCGCCCTCGCATCCAACCTGCCCTCTTACTCCGGCCACACAAAATCCGGCGCCACTTCACGGAGCGGCTCCAGCACAAACGCCCGCTGGCGGGCGCGTGGATGCGGCAGTGTCAGTTGCGGCGTGTGGCGTTTCTCCTCGCCGAAGGCAATCAAATCCAAATCCAGCGGGCGAGGTTCATTGTGAACTTTTTTGGGCTGCCGGCCAAAGTGCCGCTCCAACGCCTGCAATTTCTCGAGCAAGGTTTCCGGCGTTTCCTCCGGCCGCGGTTCAAACACGGCCACCGCATTGAGAAACGGCGGCGAACCGGGAGGGCAATCCACCGGCTCGGTGCGATGAAAAGAAGAAACTTTGAAGCCACGAGCGGCCAGTCTCTCCAGCTCCCGGGCCGCCGCCCGCAAAATCCGCTCGGAGTCGCCCAAATTGGACCCCAGCGCCACCACCACCAATCGGCGCGCCTCAGCTTTTGATTCAGGGGGTTGAGAGGCGGCAGACATGGCGGCGCAACCCTCCGAATGGCAAGGCTATTTCAGCCCCAACACATCCTGCATGTCATACACCCCCGGCGGACGCCCCACCACCCATTGCGCCGCCCGCAGGGCGCCCTGTGCGAAAGTCTCACGGCTGCTGGCCTTGTGCGTCAGCTCCAACCGCTCGCCGGCCGTGGCAAAGATCACAGTATGATCCCCCACCACATCCCCGCCCCGCACCGCGTGCATGCCAATCTCCGCCGGCGTGCGCTCGCCCACCAGCCCTGCCCGGCCGTGCCGCACCGCTTCTTCGTATTGCAGCCGCCGCACCTGCGCTAAAATCTCGCCCAGCGCCTTGGCTGTGCCACTGGGCGCGTCCTTCTTGTGCCGGTGGTGCATCTCCACGATTTCCAGGTCATAGCCCGGCCCCAGAATCTCGGCCGCCTTGCGCGTCAGCCAGAACAGCGTGTTGACTCCGGTGGAGAAATTGGCCGTCCAAACCATCGGAATGCTTTGCGCCTGCTGGAGAATGGCCCGCCGCTCCTCGGCGGTGTGGCCCGTGGTGCCGATAACCAGCGGTTTGCGGTGTTGCGCGCACAGTGTCGCCACCCCGGGCGTCACGTGATGCGTGCTGAACTCAATGACGACGTCCCCCTGTTCAATCACGGCCGCCAGGTCATTGCCCAAATCAATGGCCGCGATGACCTGCACCTCCGGCATCCGGCCGGCGCACGTTTGAATCGCCTGTCCCATGCGCCCGCGGGCGCCGTTGATGATGATTTTAAGCATGGCCAGTGTGCAGATTATTGCGCGAGCAGCCCGCATCGGACTAGCGTCTGCCGCAGCACTTCGCGGTTTTTCGCGTTCATGCCCACCAGCGGCAGCCGCACTTCCTCCTCGATCAATCCCATCATGGCCAACGCCGCCTTCACCGGCACGGGATTGGTCTCGATGAACAAATCCTTGAACAGCGGATAATACTTCTGATGCAACAGTTGCGCTTTCAGCAGGTCACCCTCCAAATGCGCCCGCACCATCTGCGCCACCTGCTTGGGAATCAGATTGGACGCCACACTCACCACCCCCACCGCCCCCACCGCCATGAACGGCAGCGTCAGCGAATCGTCACCGCTCAAAATGACAAACTTCTCCGGCACCACCATGCGCAACTGGCTCACCCGGTCCGCATTGCCTCCCGCCTCCTTGAGGCCGATGATGTTCGCGCAATCCTTGGCCAGCCGCGCCACCGTCTCCACCCCAATCTCCACCCCACAGCGCCCCGGGATGCTGTACAAAATGATGGGCAGGCGCGTGGCCTCCGCCACCTGGCGAAAATGCTGGTACAACCCCTCCTGCGTGGGCTTGTTGTAATACGGCGCCACCTGCAGCGAGGCGTTGGCGCCCAATTTCTCAGCCTCGCGCGTCAGATAAACGGCTTCCTTGGTGGAATTGGCGCCGGTGCCCGCCACCACGTGCACCTTGCCTTTGGCGTATTTCACCGCCAGCTCGATGACCTTCAGGTGCTCCTCATAATCGAGCGTGGGCGATTCGCCGGTGGTGCCCACCGGCACAATGCCCTCCACCCCCGCCTTGATTTGCAGGCGAATTAAATTGGCAAAGGCAGCCTCGTCCACCCTGCCTTCTTTGAAGGGTGTCACCAGCGCGGTGTAGGTGCCGTAATACGATTTTTTGAGCAACGACATATCGTGTCCGTTTCGTTCAATATACCGGGCTATCCACCATGATTAAAGCTCAATCGTGCCCTCAAACACAAAGTCCGCCGGGCCGGTCAACGTCACATCCGTGAACTGCCCATTCTCCTCCCGGAACCCCACCTCCAAAACATCCCCCCCCTGCACCCGCACCTGGATGGGCGAGGAAAAATGATGCAGCCGCGCCGCAATCAGGGCTGATGCCGTCACGCCCGTCCCACAAGCCAGCGTCTCGCCCTCCACCCCGCGCTCATACGTGCGCACGCGGATGCTGCCCGGCCCCAAGGTCTGCACAAAATTCACATTGGTGCCCTTCGGGGCATAGGCCGCATGATGCCGAATCTGCGGCCCCAGCTCGCTCACCCGCGCCCGGTCTGCATCTGGCACAAAAATGACCGCGTGCGGCACGCCGGTGTTCACCGAATGACACACCACCTTCCCCACCGAGGTCTCCAGCGCCTGATGCAATTGCAACCCCTGCGGCGCCGTCAGCCCAATCGTCACCTGCTCCCCCCGAAACCGCGCCGTAATGACGCCCGCCAGCGTCTCGAACGTGATGGCCCCCTGCGCGCCGGTATGCCGCTGCACAAACCGCGCGAAACACCGCGCCCCGTTGCCGCACATCTCCGCCACACTGCCGTCGCTGTTCCAAAACTGCCATGCCCAGTCCGCCCGGCCCGAGCGGCATGGCACCCACAAAATCAACCCATCCGCCCCAATGCCCCGCTGCCGATGACATAAACGGGCGACCTGTTCCGGAGTCAGACAAAGATTTTGCTGCCGGTTGTCCGCCAGCACAAAATCATTGCCCGCCCCATTCATCTTCCAAAAGTTCAACCGCATGCGGGGTGACATAAACCAAGGGCCGCGGCGGCGCAATGCCAAAAACCACTTAAGGTTGAGCCGCCGCCCAAAAACGCCTACACTCCCCCTCCGTGCTGGGTATTTTAAGATTCGTGGGCCTCG
Source organism: Fontisphaera persica (assembly GCF_024832785.1). Classification (GTDB taxonomy): domain Bacteria; phylum Verrucomicrobiota; class Verrucomicrobiia; order Limisphaerales; family Fontisphaeraceae; genus Fontisphaera; species Fontisphaera persica. The sequence continues at coordinate 4,698,812 of NZ_CP116615.1, read as the reverse complement.
TCAACGCGGCCGCCTGGTTGGGCGCGGTGCTCTTTTTTACCGTCGCCGTCGCCCCCGCCTTTTTTCAAGATGCCATGCTCAACCTCTTTGGCGGCGTCAACGCCCCCTTCAGCCGTGCCCGCTCCGGCCTGGCCGCCATTTACATGATGGACCGCTATTTCGTCTGGCTGCAAGTCTGCGGCGTCATCGCCGTGCTCCAGGCGCTGGCGGAATCCGCCTACCAGGGCCTCCCCTGGCGCCAGGCCCGCAACCTCCTGGCCATGGGCCTGCTGGCGCTTTGCCTGGCGGGCGCCTGGGGCGTGCATCCCATCCTCAAAAAATTGCATGCCGCCCGCTACGACCCCCGTGCCAAACCCGAACAAGTGGAGCTGGCCGCCCGCAGCTTCCGCATGTGGCATGGCATCAGCCAGGGCGCCAATCTCCTCCTGGCAGGCGGATTAATCCTCTTCTTCTGGAAAACCGCCAACCCCCGGCCCCGCTCCCTCCACACGCCGCCCAACCCCTTTCAATATCGCGACTGAATTGAGGCTTGACGCAGCCGCAAGCTGTGCCAGTCTTACGCCCGTGCCCGGGCGCAAGGCATGCCCTGCCCTGCTTTCACGGGATACGCCGGCGGAGAGGTGACCGAGTGGCCGAAGGTGGCGGTTTGCTAAACCGTTGTACGGTCAAAAGCCGTACCGAGGGTTCGAATCCCTCCCTCTCCGCCAAATCTTTATAAACCCCTGATAATAAAGGCGATAACGCAATTTTCACACCTCAAAAACAGGCAAAGTCATAACAAAAGTCATAACAAATACACCGTTTTTTATCGGTGTTTAAGGTTGTTTTGTGTGAAAACTACACTTTCCTTGTGACCAAATCCGCTCGGCCTCTCAATTGGATATTTATGCCCCTCAACCTGCCTTTGCAGCAAAAGGAGGACTTGAATAATTGCGCCCCGTCCTTGTCGGCCACCATGTGACTAGCCGCCGACAGCAGTGCATGGCAGTAAACACAACCAGCGTTGCCACCGCAAAAAGCGAGCTGGACGGCTCGGGGACCGGCCATACCGCCACATCGTCAAGAAGCGGCCCGTAACAATCCCCCTCAAGGCTGGTGAACGACAGCGTGGCGCTTGTACCCGACGCAACAAACGAGAAACCAATGGGATGCCATATCAGGGTGGAGATTGTTTGATTGGCGGTGTCAACGGAATAATCCTGCTGAAATGAATCAATCGTGACGCGCACGGTTTTGAACTGCGCCCCTCCTGCAGGGTTCCCGCTCAGGTCGAAGGTTACCCAGTAAGTTACCCCAGCAACCGTTGAAAAGGATTGCTGAATCCCGCCCGCATAATAGCCGCTAAGATCAATTGCGCGTTGCCCATCAGAAGCCAGCCACGGGGGCCCCAGCACCTCGACTGAATGGCCGGTGACTGTCCAACCTGTGATCACCGTGGACCCTGCCCCAACAAATTGGGCATCCCCACTAATCGTAGGCCCCTGTTCAAAACTGCCGTTAATGATCGCGGCTTGCCCGCGATTGACCATGACGGTGAGAAATGAGGCAAGCAATACAGTCGTCGAAATGAATCCTTTCATAGGGCGCTGACCTTTGGAGTTTTTACTTTTCTCGGCAACTTTAATGCGATACATATTCCCATTGACAAGTCAAGCACTTTTTTCTGCTTGTTATCAACGTGGGCATTGAGAACTACGGCTTATATTTTGCATTAGGGAATATGCTGGTCTGATCCTGCGACCGGCAAAGGCCATCCACTTGGGACAACGATCATGACCAGCCAACCCTTGCATCTGTTTTATTCCAGGAAGATTGGCCCCGCTGAGGTCTTCAACCCTCTTCCGGGAAGCCTGCAATGAACATGAGCGTGAGCACCCCGAAAAAGGGGCCAAAACCTGAATTTCGTTGGGCAACTTCAGCGCCGTGCTCCTTAGCCTGGCGCCAGTTTCCCTGCCCAGACGCCTCCTTTATCCTTCGCCTCCAATTACTTCATCGCCTTCTGGGGAAAACCACGGCTCAAAAAGGCAAATGGGTCCGGGGCGGTTGACGCATCAAAATTAATGCGTGGCGTCAACGCCCACCGCCGCTGCAAACGCACCAGCGCAAAAAACAATTCCAGCCGCCACCGCAACTTCCAACCGCCCTCCACCTCCCCCGCCAACACGGCATTGACCGCCGAAACCAGCGAGAAATTCTCCCGTGGCTCCATGAAAATCTCCAAAAAAGGCGTGGTGTAAAATCCCTCCACCATGCGCCAGTAAAAACGCATGCTGCGCCAGATTTCGCGCTCATAGTGCGCCAGCAAAAAGCGGCCGTCCGTGCCTTGTTTCAACGCCTCTTGCACGGCCGCCGCCGCCAGTTTGCCCGAGCGCATCGCCAGAAACACCCCCGCGGAAAAAATCGGGTCCATGAAACCAGCCGCATCGCCTGTGCGCAACAAACGCGGCCCCACCAGCCGGCGGTTGTAATAAGAAAAATCACTCGTCGTCCGCCACGGCCCCACCCGCTCGGCCCGCTCCATGCGCCGCTGCAAGGGCCGCGCCTGAGATAAATGGCGTTCAAACACCCGCTCCGGCGGCTCGCCCGCGCGCGCCAAATCCTCCTGGTCCATCACCAATCCCACGCTCGTTTTCTCCGCGCCGATGGGAATCAACCAAAACCACCCCCGCGCCAGCCGGATGATGACCGTGTCCCCGGCGGCTTCCCCGCGGTCACGGCGCACCCCATGAAAATGAGCAAATATGGCCACCTTTTTCAGTTGCGGATGCACCACCCGCAACCCTTCCTGATTGCCGGTGAAATTGGCCCGGCCCGTGGCATCCACCACAAAAGCGGCGTGCAACCGCACCGGTTTGCCCCCCGTTATTTCCGCCGCCTCGACCCACCTGCCCCGCTCATCAAGGCCACAACGCAGGGCGGCCCATCCCTCGCGCACCTCCGATCCCCAACGCCGCGCATTGTTCAACAACAGTTCATCAAACACCGCGCGCTCCACCTGCCACGTCTCGGTGTAACGAGTGAACCGCCCCTGCCGAAACTCGAACCGCCGATGCCGGGTGTCATTGCCCAAATGAAATTGCGCCCCGTATTTCCGCGGAAATCCCGCCGCCTCCAACGCCGGCACCACTCCCAGCTCTGCGAAAATGGCTTGATTGTAGGGCAGCAGCGACTCCCCAATGTGAAAGCGCGGAAAACGCTCCTTCTCCAGCACCAACACCCGCTGCCCGGCACGCGCCAGAAGCGCTGCTGCCGTGCTGCCTGCCGGACCCCCGCCTAAAACAATGGCCTCGTAGTCCATGTGTGTACTTGACAAATAAAATCCCAAATTCCCAAACCGCAAGCTCACAGCGCCCACCATCCGCCCCCTCATCCCCTTGGTTGCGACGCACTTGTGGATTGCGACCAGCGTCCCCTCCGGTCGCCGCCCTGTCATCTTGATTGACCTGGTGACAGCTTTCCCCCTCCGACATCCCTCGCCATCCATACATTAATTTGCAATATCACATGAAGAATATTGTATTACTTTACTTGGCATCTGGCCTTGCAGCTAATAGTTGATTTAAGCTGTTACTATCGGTGTCGTTGTGCCCTCCTTTTTATTTGACCTTAAAGGACTTGGTTTCTATAAAAGTTGTTGCGAACAGCATCATAATGTGAATTTCTCAGAACCTAAACTGTTACTGGGTAATTTATTAAGAGCTCTAAGACTACTCTTTCGGGCCACGCATACGCTTGCTAGCCTGCTTGGCGGCCACTGTCGGGTTATTTTTGGCCCGGCCGGCCACACCGCTTCATCCAGCCTCCAATTGCACCAGCCGTTTCAACTTCCAAACAATGCCCGTACCCTCCAATTCCAGCCGGTTGGGGTCATGCCCCTGCTAGTCCACCCGCCCATGCCGTGCTCAAGGTTCCACAAACCCAAATATCCGCTGCGTCTCGCGGTGAAAGCGTTTTCGGCCAAGGAGTGGCGTGCGCCGGCCCGCCTGCACCAGCACGGCACTCATCAACGCGCATGGCTTCAAAATCACTCTGCGAGCTTCCAGTTGTTGGTTAAGGAATTGCGACAACGCTCCATGCTGGCTCCCCTCCTGCTGCCGGCGGCAGGAGCGCACCAAGGCCATGGCACCGGGTTCCGACTCTTGCTGTCCAAGCCTCAAGCATGCCCACCATTTCATCCGGTCGAGCACCTGCTCTGTGCTAGAGGTAACGAAAAGCCGACAACCGGGCTACAACAGGCATTTTCCTTACAGCACCAGCGGCAAACGCGGCCGATGACCGGTATTGGCCTTGCACCGACAGCTCATGGGCTGATTCATCGGTGGCCAGCTCCCCACGGCCTGAAGCTTGTACATGAAGGTTTTGTCCGGCGGGGTGTGCATCAAACCGGGGCAAGCCCAACCACCCGTCCTCCGTTGATTTTCCAGCGATTTCAATTAATCCATTAGCCGATGGAAATATGGGAATTTCAAACGACAAACCCTTGGTAACGTTCATGCTCATCGCCTACAATCAGGAACAATTCATACGTGAGGCAGTAGAAGGGGCCTTTGCCCAAACCTACAGCCCATTGGAAATCATCCTATCCGATGATTGTTCCACAGATCGCACCTTTGAAATCATGAAGGAGATGTCGGCACAATATAAAGGCCCCCACCGAATCATCCTGAACCGAAATGAGCGAAACCTCGGCATTTGCAGCCACGTCAATCGCTGCGTTGAATTAACCCACGGTGAACTTATCGTTTGCGCAGCTGGGGATGACATATCTATTCCTGGAAGAACTTCCTATCTAGCGGGCAAGTGGCTTGATTTTAGGAAAGCCGGATTAGCCTTGATGACCAATGCTAGTGTAATAAACGACAAGGGTGAGCACATACAATTGATGCGTACGGATATGATGAACCCATTTGTTTATGATATCGATTCAATGCTTCGTGGAGATCAGTTTTTAACTTTTGGTTGTACTATGGCTTATACAAGAGATTTATTCACTACGTTCGGACCCCTTTCAAAAATGGGAATAAAAGAGGACATTCGGCTCGGCTTTCGTAGCATTCTTATTGGTGAGTTGAGATACTTTCCTGATGTTTTAGTATTTAAAGAAGGCATAATAATAACACTTATCAGCTAGAATCACCGGTGCGAAAGCGAGGCAGAGATTTCGCAGATATGGAAGAAGCTTATCGAGAATTCTTAAATTGCTTGAACACTGCAAAGAATTATATGCCAAACAGGATAGATAAATTTTTGTCTTTGGAAAATAGGTATACCAATATGCTTGAGCAAGTCAGTATCATAAATACCGGGCCCGTAGCATCGTTCTTCTTAATGATTTGGAATATACTGCATGGAAAGTATTGTCGAGGCACATTCAGCCTATATGAGGAACGGTATTTTGGAAAAGCATTAAAGAGATTCTTGAGAAGAATAAGAAAATCGCGCAGTTAATATGAGACCTACCCTAAACCGGCTTTGGATTAGTTGATAGCCATTTAAAATGTTATCTAGTGCTCTGTTGCGACTTATACTTCGAAACCTCTGCGAAACAGGTTTTGAATGAGTTGTTCGCCATTCAAATTATTGAAATCGCTGCAAAACTCATTGAACAAAGGGTGATGAGGTGCGTCCAAGTAGTATATGCGAACGACCCTCAATCCCCAGCAAGGACTCTTGGACTGCCTGATGCCCACCCCGCCGAGCAATTCTTTTCTGGACCAACTTCAGGCCGCGGTGAACTGGCAACCGATCGAGCAGGTCCTGCACCGCATGTACCCGGCCCGCACGGGGCGTCCGCCGCATCCCCCCTTGGGGCGGTTCAAGATGTGCCTCTTGAAGCAATGCTATGACCTTTCAGACCGTCAGTCAACCAACCACTGGTAGAGCGGGGGTTGATTTTGAAGACCTGCACTTTGGTGGACGCCACCTTGGTGCAGGCGGCGCGGCGGCCGCCTTCCCGGAGAGCGGGGACGACGGGCGACCCCGACGCCCGTTTTACGGTCAAGCGTGGCCAGCCGCACTACGGCTACAAAGCGCATGTGGGGGTGGATCGGACGCACTTGATGATCCGTCGGGTGAGTCTGACGGGGGCCCACGTGCATGACAGCCGGGAGTTTGCGCGGGTGGCGGTGGGGGATGAACAGATGGTGGTAGCCGACAAGGCGTACTGGGGGGAGGCACAAAGACAATGGTGTGTGAAGCACCAAGTGGCCAACGGGATCCGCCGACGAGCCAAGCGCGGGGAGAAGCTGCGGCCGGGGCAGCGGCCATTCAACTGGGTGCTGAGCCGGATGCGGAGCGGGGTGGAACGGGTGATTGGGGGGATGAAACACTGGGCCGGATACCGGCGGGTGCGCTACCTGGGGCGGGAGCCCAACCGGCTGGAATTGGAGTTCAAGAGTCTTTGTTGGAAGATGAAACGGCTGGTGAAAGTAGCGGCTGGCTGAAGCGGTGTGCTCGGGCGGGCCAAGAATGGTCCGCCAGAGGCCACCGGCCAGGCCGGCAAGGGGCCGTGTGACCTGAAAACGCCATGGAATAGCGCACCCTAGAATACTAGATAATAATTTGAATAGCGAACAACTCATTCAAAACCCGTTTCGCAGAGGTTTCTTTATACATTGTAAAAGAATTGCATGGTTTCGATGATTAACAGATTGTTTAACACAAGATTTGTTTTACGTTTCCACTTTGGAATGGAAGAATGAAATTAAAAGACCCATGAATAAATATAAGCATCTAAAATCCGAAAGTTTAATATTACTAATAATGACCGATTTCTAAATATTTTAGATTTACTATGCGCATTCTTGCCCTGGACCATGGCACCAAGCGAATCGGGGTGGCCATTTGCGATGAGCTGGAGCTGATTGCTCAGCCGCTGGAATACATCGCGGCGGAGCCTTTTGATCAGTTTCTGGCGCGCCTCAAAACCTTGATCAAAGAAAAGGAAGTCGAACTGATCGTCGTGGGCATGCCCCGCAACATGGACGGCAGCTATGGCCCGGCCGCCCTCAAAGTGCAGGAATTTGTCGCCATTCTCAAAGATGCCCTCGCCGTCCCCATCCAAACCTGGGATGAACGGCTCACCACCGCGCAGGCCCACCGTATGTTGATTCAGGGCGGCATGCGCCGCCAACAACGCAAGGAAACGGTGGACCGCATGGCGGCCGCGATTTTGTTGCAAAGCTTTCTGGATGCCCGCGCACAACGTCCCCCGGCCCCATGAGCGCCTCCGGCGTGGTCAAACTCAAACTGGTCATTGCTTACGACGGCACCCGCTACCAGGGCTGGCAGGTGCAGAAAATCGGGGTGGGCGTGCAGCAGAAAATCGAGGAAGCCCTCGCCCGCCTGCTGCCGGAGCCAGTGCGCGTGCATGGCTCCAGCCGCACGGATACCGGCGTGCATGCGCTGGGCATGGTGGCCCACGTCGAAGTGCCAGACGCCGCGCTCCGGCTGCCGGAAGCCAAGTGGCCGCTGGCCCTCAACGCTCACCTGCCCGAGGACATCCGCGTGTTGAGCGTCCGCCGCTGCGCGCCGGATTTTCATGCGCGTTTTCATGCCCGCGGCAAGCAATACCGCTATTTCATCTGGAACCATTCCGCCCATCACCCGCTGTTGCGCCATCTCACCTGGCATGTGCCGCGGCCCCTGGACATCGCGCCCATGCGCCGGGCGGCGCGCTTTTTCCTCGGCCGTCATGACTTCCGCTCCTTCGCCGCCAACCGCAACTACGAAATGGAAAACACCGTGCGCACCCTCACCCGGCTCGATATCCGGCGCGCCGGCCCGCAATGGACGTTCATCATTGAGGGCGATGGTTTCCTCTACAAAATGTGCCGCGGCATCGTGGGCACGCTGGTGCAGGTGGGGCTGGGCCGCATTCCTCCCGAGGCCATTCCCGCCATGCTCGAAAAACGGGACCGGCGCGTGGCCGGCATGACCGCCCCCGCGCACGGACTGGTGTTGTGGAAGGTGTTTTACGGGCGGCGCGGCGCGGACCATGAACCCTCCGCGCAGGCCGAGGCGCAGCGGGAGAGCTGAGGCCATCCGGACGGCTTCCCACGCGCCTGCCGAAAAGGCGATTTAGGCCATGAAATTTTTGGGCCGGTCCTGTAAGATGGGCCGGGCTGCAATACCATGTACCGCCTGTTGCTCATAGATGACGAGGCTGATGTGCAGTACTCGTTTCGCCGGTTGTTTGAAGGGCCGGAAATCGAGGTGGCCACCGCCTCCAGCGGCGAGGAAGGCCTGCGCCTCATTCCCCGAATCAAACCCGACCTCGTCCTCATGGACGTGCGCATGGCGGGCATGAGCGGACTGGAAACCCTCCGCCGCCTGCGCCAGACCGATGCCCGCCTGCCGGTCATCATCATGACCGCCTACGGCACCACCCAGACCGCCATCGAAGCGATGAAACTGGGGGCTTACGATTATTTGCTCAAGCCGTTTGACGTCCCCAAACTCAAAGAGGTGGTGGCGGCCGCCCTGCGCGCTTCACAGGCCATGCGGCAAACGGTCACTCTGGAGACCGCACTTTCGGCCGAAGATGTGGCCACCGGCATGGTGGGCCGCAGCGCCGCCATGCAGGAGGTGTTCAAGCTCATCGGCCAACTCGCCGCCTCTGATGCCACCGTGCTCATCACCGGCGAAAGCGGCACCGGCAAAGAGCTGGCCGCCCGCGCCATTTACAGCCACAGCCGGCGCGCCCAGCAGCCGTTTCTGGCCATCAACTGCGCCGCCATCCCGGAAACGCTGCTGGAAAGCGAACTCTTCGGCCATGAAAAAGGCGCCTTCACCGGCGCCACCACCCAGCGCATCGGCAAGTTTGAGCAATGCCACGGCGGCACCCTGTTCCTGGATGAAATCGGCGACATGAGCCCCGCCACCCAAACCAAAATCCTGCGCGTGTTGCAATCCGGCGAGTTTGAGCGCGTGGGCGGCAATCAGACGGTCAAGGTGGATGTGCGCGTCATCGCCGCCACCAACCGCCCGCTCGAGCAAGCCGTGGCGGAAAAAAAGTTCAGGGAAGATTTGTTCTATCGCCTGAATGTGGTGCGGCTGCACCTGCCGCCGCTGCGCGAGCGCAAGGAGGATTTGCCCCTGCTGGTCGAGTTTTTCCTGCGCAAACTGGCCCGCGCTTCCGGCCGCCCGCGGCCGGGCGTCGCGCCGCAAACCCTGGCGCTCCTCACACGGCACGACTGGCCGGGCAACGTGCGTGAGCTGGAAAACGTCATGCACCGCGCCCTGGTGGTTGCCAAGGGCGACACCCTCTTGCCGGAGGACCTGCCCGCCGAATTGCGCGGCGCCGCCCCCTCCCAGACCGTAACCCCCGCCGCCCTGCCCCATGCCGCTGCTCCCCCGGCGCCCGCCGCCCCCCCGCCCGCGCCCGCCACCGGCGACATCGCAGCGCTGGTGCAGGGGCTGTTTGAATGGGCGCGCCAGGACCCCCGGCGCCGCTTGCTGCCGGCCGTGGAGCGCGAGCTGGTGCTGCAGGCCCTGCGCGAAACCGGCGGCAACCAGGTGCAGGCGGCCCGGCTGCTGGGCATGACCAGGGCCACCTTGCGCAAACGGATTGAGCGCTACGGCATCCGCCGGCAAATATCCGTCCAATGACAATAAAAACGCGGGGCTGATGTCTCAGCCCCGCGTGGCGCAGGGGGTTTCCCTGGTTCCTCAAAAACAGGCGGATTAATAATCCATATCACCGCCCATGCCGCCATGACCGCCACCGGCCGGTTTCTTTTCCTTTTCCGGAATCTCGGTCACGAGGCATTCCGTGGTCAGCAACAGGCCGGCAATCGAAGCCGCGTTCTGCAGCGCGGTGCGGGTGACCTTCTTGGGATCCACCACCCCCGCCTTCACGAGGTCTTCGTACACGCCCGTGGCCACGTTGTAACCTTCGTTACCCTTGCGGCGCTTGACTTCCTCGACCACCACTTCGCCCTGCACCCCGGCGTTGTCCGCCAGCGCGCGCAGCGGGTACTCGACGGCGCGTTTGACGATGTCCACGCCAATCTGCTCGTCCTCATTGTCGCCCTTGACCGCGGCAATGGCGGCCTGGCAGCGAATGAGCGCCACGCCACCACCGGCCACGATGCCTTCCTCCACCGCGGCGCGGGTCGCATGCAGCGCGTCCTCCACGCGGGCCTTCTTCTCCTTCATCTCGGTCTCGGTCGCGGCGCCGACATTGATGACGGCCACGCCACCGGCCAGCTTGGCCAGGCGCTCCTGCAATTTCTCGCGGTCGTAGTCCGAGGTGGTCTCCTCGATCTGGCGGCGAATCTGGTTCACCCGGCCCTGGATGTCCGCGGTCTTGCCGCAGCCTTCCACAATCGTCGTGTTCTCCTTGTCCACCACCACGCTCTTGGCGCGGCCGAGGTCGGAGATCTCCACATTCTCCAGCTTGATGCCCAGGTCTTCGCTGATGAACTTGCCGCCCGTCAGGATGGCAATGTCCTCGCACATGGCCTTGCGGCGATCGCCAAAGCCCGGCGCCTTCACCGCGCAGACGTTGAGTACGCCCCGCAGCTTGTTCACCACCAGCGTGGCCAGCGCTTCACCTTCCACTTCCTCCGCGATGATCAACAGCGGCTTGCCGACCTTGGCCACTTTCTCCAACAGCGGCAACAGGTCCTTCAGGCTGCTGATCTTCTTCTCATACACGAGGATGTACGGATCCTCGAGCTTGCACTCCATGGTCTCCGCGTTGGTCACGAAGTAGGGCGACAGATACCCCTTGTCAAACTGCATGCCTTCCACCACTTCGAGCGTGGTTTCGATGGACTTGGCCTCCTCGACAGTGATGGTGCCGTCCTTGCCCACCTTGTCCATGGCATCGGCGATGATTTCGCCAATGGCCGTGTCCCAGTTGGCCGATACCGTCGCCACCTGCTTGATTTCCTCTTTGTCCTTCACCTTCTTGGCAATCTTGTCGAGCTGCTGCACCGCCGCGTCCACAGCCTTGGCAATGCCGCGCTGGATGCCAATGGGGTTGCCCCCCGCGGTGACGAACTTCAGGCCTTCGCGATAAATCGCCTCGGCCAGAATCGTCGCCGTGGTCGTGCCGTCGCCCGCGGTGTCGCTGGTCTTGCTGGCGACTTCCCGCACCATCTGGGCGCCCATGTTTTCAAACGGGCACTCCAGCTCGATTTCCTTGGCCACGGTCACACCGTCCTTGGTGACGGTGGGCGAGCCAAATTTCTTGTCCAGCACCACGTTGCGGCCCTTGGGGCCGAGCGTGGCCGTGACGGCCTTGGAGAGCTTGGTGACACCCCGGAGGATGGCCTGCCGGGCTTGATCGTCAAACAGAAGTTGTTTTGCTGCCATAGTCGGTTTGCTTACGGGTTAAGGTTCGGATTGATTCAGGGAGTTATTCCAAAACGGCAAGGATGTCGTCCGAATTCAGGATCTTGTATTCCTTGTCGTCCAGCTTGATTTCCGTCCCGCCATACTTGCTGGTCAGGACGTGATCGCCCACTTTGACCTCAAAGGGGATTTTCTTGCCGTTGTCATCGGTTTTGCCGGTGCCCAGGGCCACGACCACCGCTTCCATCGGTTTTTCCTTGGCGGTGTCGGGGATGATGATCCCGCCCTTTTTCACTTCTTTCTCTTCCACCGGTTCCACCAGAACACGGTCCCCGAGAGGTTTCACTTTGACTGCCATAATGTTTGTTTTCGGTTTTGGTTGACTGCTTGTTGTTCAGGGTTCTTGAAACAACTCCCACCGCACCCGCGGGGGAAATCAGAATGCCGCCCGTCCCACCCGGCCTGCGCTGCCCCTGCACCCCGCGCGCGCGTCCGGGTGGAACGGGCGAAATTTATTTCTTCTTCTCGTCCACCACTTCGGCGTCAATGATGGTCTCGCCCGGCTTCTCATTCGCGCTGCCGCTGCCGCCGCCACCGCGCGTTTCCGCGCCCGCGGCGCCCGCCGCCCCGGCCTTCATCCGCTCGGCCCCGGCCGTCTTGTACACCTCCGACCACGCCGCGGAGCTGGCCTCGATGACCTTCTCCAGCGCCTGCCGGATGGCCGCCGTGTCCTTGCCCTTCAAGGCGTCCTTCAACGTATTGACCGCCGACTCGATTTTCGCCTTCTCGCCCGCCGGAATCTTGTCCCCATGCTCGCGCAACATTTTTTCCGTGCGATAGATGGTGGAGTCGGCCTCGTTGCGCGCCTCCACCTCCTCGCGCCGGCGGCGGTCCTCCTCCGCATGCAGCTCGGCCTCCCGGCGCATGCGCTCCACCTCTTCCTTGTTCAAGCCGCTGCTGGGCGTGATTTTGATGCTGTGCTGTTTGCCGGTGCCCAAATCCTTGGCGCTCACGCTGAGGATGCCGTTGGCGTCAATGTCAAACGTAACCTCAATCTGTGGCACGCCCCGCGGAGCCGGCGGAATGTCCACCAGGTCAAACTGCCCCAGCAGCTTGTTGTCGTCGAACATGGGCCGCTCGCCCTGCGCCACCCGGATGGTGACCGCCGGCTGGTTGTCCGAAGCCGTGCTGAAAATCTCGCTCTTGCGCGTGGGTATGGTGGTGTTGCGCTCAATCATCTTGGTGAACACCTTGCCCATGGTCTCAATCCCCAGGGACAGCGGCGTCACATCCAGCAGCAACACATCCTTCACCTCGCCCTTGAGCACGCCGCCCTGAATGGCCGCGCCCACCGCCACCACCTCGTCCGGGTTCACCCCCTGGTGCGGAGTCTTGTTCACCAGCCGCCGGGCCGTCTCCACCACCCGCGGCATGCGGGTCATGCCCCCCACCAGCACCAGCTCATCCACCTGTTCCGGCGTGATGCCTGCATCCTTGAAACAGTTGCGCACCGGCACCACCGTACGCTCAAACAAATCATCACACAACTGCTCCATCTTCGCCCGCGTCAGCTTCATGCTGATGTGCTTCGGCCCGGAGGCATCGGCGGTGATGAACGGCAGGTTGATTTCGTACTCCTGCGCGCTCGACAACGCAATCTTGGCCTTCTCCGCCTCTTCTTTGATGCGCTGCAAGGCATCCGGCTGCTTGCGCAGGTCTATGCCATGCTCGCGTTTGAAATTATCCAGCACCCAGTCCATGATGCGGTTGTCCCAGTCGTCACCGCCCAGGTGGGTGTCGCCATTGGTGGCCTTCACCTCAAACACCCCGTCCCCAATCTCCAGCACCGAAATGTCAAACGTGCCGCCCCCCAGGTCATACACCGCAATCCGCTCATCCTTCTTCTTGTCCAGACCGTAGGCCAGCGAGGCAGCGGTCGGCTCGTTGATGATGCGCAATACCTCCAGGCCGGCAATGCGCCCGGCGTCCTTGGTGGCCTGCCGCTGCGAGTCATTGAAATACGCCGGCACCGTGATTACTGCCTGCGTGATTGGCTCGCCCAAACGCATTTCGGCGTCCGCTTTCAACTTGGCCAAAATCATGGCCGAAATCTCCGGCGGGCTGAACGTCCGCGGCTTGCCCTCCACCTCCACCTCCACGTGGGCGTCGCCGTTGGCCGCCCGCACCACCTTGTACGGCACCCGCTTGATTTCTTCCTGCACCTCGTCGTACTTCCGCCCCATGAAGCGCTTGATGGAGAAAATCGTATTGCGCGGGTTGGTGACCGCCTGCCGCTTGGCCGCCTCGCCCACCAAACGCTCGCCCGATTTTGTAAAAGCCACCACCGAGGGCGTCGTCCGTTTGCCCTCGCTGTTTTCCAAAACCACCGGCTCCCCGCCTTCCATCACCGCCATGCAGGAGTTGGTGGTTCCCAAGTCAATTCCCAAAACTTTTGCCATAGTCAACCTATGTTAAATCCACCCTCTCCCAAGCAATCACGGTGCCATCACCGCAATTTCTTTTATGTTGCTGATAATGAACAACTTGGAGCATTTAATGGCTGGCTGTCCATTCCTTGAAACCCATTAAAGTGTGTCAATTTGGCGCTTCACCTGCATTTTTTGGCACAGTTCTCCCTTCCACTCTTCTTCCTCCAAATCCAAAGGACTTGATTGAAGCAGGTGAACCCGGCCCGCCCCTCCGCGTCATGCGAAAACTTTTCCGCTTCCCCACTCCCCGTCGGCTCGCTTCAAGGCTGAATCATCTCTTCCGCGTGGCGGCGCGCTGCCGTCCCCCCGCCCAACATTCGGGTCAACTCCTCAATGCGTCCTTTTTTATCGAGGCGTTCGATGCGCGTCACCGTGCGTCCCCCCACAGTCTCCTTGGTTACCCGGTAATGGTGCGTGGCGGCGGCCGCCACTTGCGGAAGATGGGTAATGCACAAGACCTGATGCCGGCGGGCAATATGGGCCATTTTCTCACCCACCGCCCGGGCCGTCTCGCCACCCACATTGGCGTCCACTTCATCAAAAACCAGCACCGGCACCCGGTCCTCCTCCGCCAGCACCGTTTTAATGGCCAGCATCACCCGCGCCATTTCCCCGCTGGAGGCAATGGCCCGCAGCGGCCGCGGCGGTTCCCCCGGGTTGGGAGCGAATAAAAACTCCACCGTGTCAAGCCCGCTCAACGTCGCCGCCTCCACGGCCTCCCCAGTGGCCAGCGTGGCTTCCAGGCGGCTTTCCTTGAAGCCCAAATCCTTGAGCTGAGCCGCCACCGCCCGGCACAGGCGGGGAATGCTTTGTTGCCGCAGGCGCGTCAACTCCGCCCCGGCGCGTTTCAACGCCTTCTCCACCTCCGCCAGCTCACGCTGCAGGCGCTCCAGCTCCACGTCGCGCTGCTCAAGCTGTTGCAACTCCTGCGCGGCCTGCCGGCCAAACTCGAGGATTTGCTCCACCGTGGCGCCATATTTGCGGCGCAGGGAGTGCAGCAGGTTGACCCGCTCCTCCAGCTCCTGCAACCGCCCCGGGTCCAAATCGAGATGGTCCGCGTAATGCCGCAGCTCCCGTTGCAGCTCCTGCAACCGCTCCACCGCCTCCTGATGGGCCACAGCGAGCGGCGCGGCGGTGGCATCCAGCCGCTGCAATTCCTGCAAGGCGCGGCCCACCGCTCCCAGCCGCGAGAGCGCCGCTTCATCGCTCTCCGCCAGCGCCTCCAGCGCCCCCTGGGCCAGCTCGGCCAGGCGGGCGGCATTGCTGGCGCGGGCATGCTCGGCGGCCAGGGTTTCCTCTTCGCCAGGCTGCAGGCGGGCAGCGGTGATTTCGCGGACTTGATGGCGCAGCAAATCCAGGCGCTGGGCATAAGTGCGTTCATCCACAATGAGCGCCGCCCGGGCCGACAACAGCTCCTGGCGGCGCCGCAAAGCCTCGGCAAACGCCTGCCGCTGTGGCTCCAACCGGCCAAAGGCGTCCAGCAATTCAAGCTGCCGGGCCGGATGCAACAGCGACTGATGATCATGCGGGCCGTGAATGTCCACCAACCATTGGCCCAGCTCAGCCAGTATGGCCAGGGCGGCGGGCGAGCCGTTGATGAACTGGCGGTTGGCGCCGGCAGCGGTAAACACCCGCTTGAGCAGCAGTTCCCCGCCTTCACAAGGTTCCAGGCCATTTTCCTCCAGCAATGCCTTGAGGGGGGCGCGCAGTTGGCCCACTTCAAACACCGCCTCCACCACGCACTGCTCGCAGCCCGCGCGCAGGAGTGTGCGGTCCGCCCGCTCCCCCAGCACCAGATTAAGCGCGCCTATGAGCATGGATTTGCCGGCGCCGGTCTCGCCAGTAATCACCGTCAGCCCGGGCGCCAGCTCGAGGGTGAGCTCCTCGACCAGCGCCAGATTTTTAATGCGCAACGTGGTGAGCATCCTGAAATGACGCCGGGATTGTGCGCGGACACTCCGCGGTTGGAAAAGGAAAAAATGTAAAGCGGCGCCCGGGCGCCCCCTCATGCTGTGCGGCCAGTGGACCGCTCCACCGGCTCCAGCTTACCGCCGCACGCGCTCCACAAACCGCGCCATGCGCCGCATGGCCTCCTCAATCTGCTCCAGGGACGTCGCAAAGCAACAGCGCACGAACCCCTCCCCCGTCGGCCCAAAAGCGCCGCCGGGCACGCATGCCACCTTTTCCTCCTGCAACAAGCGCACGGCAAACTCCTTGCTGCTCAAGCCCGTGCTGCGAATGCACGGAAAAGCATAAAACGAACCCCGCGGCAAATGGCAGCTCAGCCCCATGTCGTTGAGCGCCTTGACAATGACATTCCGCCGCAGGCGGTATTGCTCCCGCATCCGCTCGGTGTCCCCGCGCCCATGCAGAATTGCCTCAATGGCCGCCTCCTGGCTGATGATGCTCGCGCACAGCATGGAGTACTGATGAATCTTCATCATCGCCTCAATCAACTCCGCCGGGCCGCAGGCATAACCAATCCGAAAACCGGTCATCGCATACGCCTTGGAAAAACCATGCAGGAAAATCGTGCGCTCCTCCATCCCCGGCAGCGCGGCAATGCTGACGTGCTCGCCCTCAAAGGTCAGCTCCGAATAAATCTCGTCCGTCAACACCACCAGATTATGGCGGCAGGCCACTTCGGCTATCTTCAACAATTCCTCCCGCGTCATCGTCCCCCCGGTGGGGTTGGTGGGAAAATTCAGGATTAACACCTTGCTGCGCGGCGTAATGGCCCGCTCAATGGCCTCCGCTGTCACCGAAAAACCATCCTCCGGACGGCACGACACCGCCACCGGCACCCCATACGCCAAAACGATGCTCGGCGAATAGCTCACATAACAAGGCTCATGGTAAATGACCTCATCGCCCGGATTTACCAGCGCGCGCAGCGCCAAATCCATCGCCTCGCTCACTCCCACGGCAATGAGAATTTGCGTTTGCGGCTGGTACTTCACCCCAAACCGCTCCGCCAGATGCTCCGCCAGCACGGCGCGCAAGCGCGGCAGCCCCAGATTCGAGGTGTACGTCGTGCGCCCCTTCTCCAGCGCGTAAATGGCAGCCTCCCGTATGTGCCACGGCGTGACAAAATCCGGTTCGCCCACCCCCAGGGAAATCACATCCTTCATCCCCTGGACGATGTCAAAAAAATCGCGAATGCCCGAGCGCGGTATGCTGCGCACGTGGCTCGCGACAAAACGCTGTGCTTCAAAGGTTGCCATAGTCCCACCGCCCTGCTTTCCGGCGGTGTGGGCGCAGTAGAAACAACTGGCCGCAATTCTGCAATCTTAAATCGCGCCCCAGCCTGAACCCCCTTCACCGCGGGCCTTCCCCCGGCACCCTTTGACAGCAAAATATTTGGCGCTACTTTTCGCCGGCTTAACTCAAGCATTAATATTATTTATGGTCAGCAGTACACGGCAGGGCTTTCTTTTCGCTGGTTTATTATCCACCACCCTCGTAACCCTCCTCCACGCCCAAACCTGGCAGGACATCACCCCCAACGTCCCCGGCCCCTTGTCCATGGGCAACCACCGCCCCATGGACACCGACGGCCAGCGGCTTTATGTGCTGGGCACAACCGGCGTCTATGTCTCAGCCGATAATGGAGCCACTTTCCAGCCCTTGAACACCGTGCAGGATGCCACCTACTCACTGACCAATATCGGGCACCGTTTCATCAAATACGTCAACGGCTTCGTATGGTTGGGCTCGGACCCCGGCAGCCGCGCGGTGAACGAAGGTTTTGCCACGCTCCACCGCCTCACGCCCGGGCAATCCGTGTGGGTGAAAAGCTCCAGCGGCTTTCCTCTCCTCACCACGGGCAATCAGGCCGACGACATCACCTACGACCCTGCCACCGGCACTTATTACGTGGCCGCCGCCATTGGGGGCGCCATGGTTTCCACCAACGGCGCCGACTGGCAGCAGCGCACCAACGGACTGGGCGGCATTGGCCTGCCCTGCACCGTGGTGGCCGCCAATGGCACCGCTTTCTTCCTGCGCCCCCTGGCCACCATCCATCGCAGCACCAACCAGGGACAGTCCTGGTCACCCCTGACCTCCTACCCAGGCGGCGCCAGTTTCCTTTACTACCACCGCGGACGGCTGCTGCTGGCCCCAGGCGATTTCGTTTATTACTCGGACGACAGCGGAGCAACCTGGAAATCCCATACCGGCCTCAAAGGCGGCCGGGCCAACGACATTTCCGGTGACGGCAACCTGCTCTTCGCCGCGGCGGGTCTGGGCTATTTCGGCGCCGACAACCTCAAATTTTCCGCCACCGACGGACTTACCTGGGACCCGCTGCCCACCAATGGCCTGGCCGTCACGGTGTTGGATAGTCGCATCGTCCGGCTGGGAGATTACCTTTTTCTGCATGTGCCCGGCCCACAAAAACTGTATCGCTTGAACATCGCCGGGATGGATTTCACCCCCACCACCCAAATCGCCCATCACCCCCCCACCAACGTCAACCTCATCGCCGGCCAGCCGCTGTCGCTTTCCGTGACGGCGGGCGGCGTGAATCTCTCCTACCAATGGCAGCGAAATGGCGTGAATATTCCCGACGCCACCAGCGCGGTTTATTCCGTGGCCCCCGCCGCCACCAATGACAGCGGCAGCTACCGCGTCATGGTCACCGGCAGCCGCGGCGTGGTGACCAGCACGGTGGCCAATGTCACTGTGGTTTTGCGTGAGGAAGGCCGCAGGGACATCACCTACCCTTCACTCAACCTCGGCGGGCAGTTGCAACTGCTGCCCAATGGCGAGCTGCTGGTTTTTAATAACAACGCGTTTTACCGCCTCAGCCCGGAGGGCGCCACCCTGGCCAGCCGCACCGTCAGCGGCGTGAACACTTTTACCAGCTTCAGCCTGCGGGACAGCAGCAACCGCGTGTTGCTGGTCAGTGGCTCGCCCCAGCGTCTGTGGCGCATTCTTCCCGACACCCTCGCCAATGACCCCACCTTCAACCAAATGACCGCCAACGGCACCATCCGCACCGTCACCGAATGGCCGGGCCGCGGTTATTTTGTGGGGGGTGACTTCACCGCCGTCACCAACGCGGGCATCAGCACCAACACCGCCTGGTATCTGGTGTTAATCAACTACGCCGGCGTGGTGGAAACCGCTTTTAATTTCCTCACCAACGGCCCCAATTCTTCCATCTACAACGTCGCCGTAGCCTCCGGCACCAATCTCTTTGTGCACGGCGCCTTCACCGCCTGGTCAGGCACCCAACTTTACCAAAACAGCGGGCTGGTGAAATTGACGCCGACATTGACCCGTGACCCAGCCTTCGCCCCCACCGCCCCCCTCACCGATGGCACCACCAAATTCTACTCCCTGCCGCCCGATAAAATCCTGGCTCTGGTGGGCAATAACACCGCCTACCCCACCATGCTCACGGCCCAGGGCGTCGTGGACACCAATTTTAATCCCGCCAACCTCAGATTTAATTCTTTTGTCAACGGCATGGCCCTCGGCGAAAGCAACAAGCTTTACTTCGGCGGCACTTTCTCCCGGTACGGCACCAACAACAACGCCGGCTACCTGCGCCTGCTTCCCAACGGCCAGGAAGACCTGTCTTTTGTGAACAACACCGGCTCGGGCAACGTTATCAGCCTGGCCTATGACCCCCGCGGCTATCTCTACCTCACCACCTCCTCCCAGCCCCGCGGCCCTCACCGCCTCTTTGCCGGTGTCAGCCAGCCGGCCTCCACGGGCGGCTTTGCCGAGTGGGTCACCCAATTCGGCCTGGCCCAAGCCCATCAGGCCGCCGGCGCCGACGCCGACGGCGACGGCATCCCCAACATCTTTGAATACTACTTTGGCAGCAACCCCTCCGATGCCGCCTCCGGCAACCGGCCCACAGCCGCCCACGTGCAGGTGGGCGCGGAAAAGTTTCCAGCCATTTCGTTCGTGCGGCAAAGGGGAACCACAGGGGTAACCCTGTCTGCCCAGATTTCTGCAACACCCACCTTCAATCAACTACTCGGGGCGCCAGTGGAAACCGTTTTCGACCTGGGCGGCGGCAGGGAGCGCGTGTTCTTGCGCTCACCCGTCAGTGCCACCGCGCAGCCCGTCCAATTCCTGCGCATCCGGCTTGAAATGCCCTGAGCCCTCAACCGCCAGCCTTGGACACCTGAGCCAAAGCGGCTGTCCGCCCACCAACAGGTTGGAAGAACCACTTCTCCGCCTGAGGCTCAGCTTGCGCTCGCTCAACTGCTCCCAATCGCTATCCCTGCCCGTATCGGCCAGGCATGGTTCCGGGCAGGTCCGCCAGCCGCTCCCCTTCACTCCCCTGGCGATGGAGGAGGGCGTTCTTTCCGGCACTTTACGCAAGACAATCTTTTGGCATTTGTGATAAATAGCATGTAAATTAGAGCGCGCTGCCCCCGCCATGAGGCCCGGGGCAGGCTGAAGTTTGAGCATGAAGCGTTTCTTACTGGCGTTATGCCTCCTATGGGCGGTATGTCCCCTCCGGGCTGCCGATGACCTCTCGGTTTTAGGACAAGCCGAGACCAATCACGTGCCGCGTTTGCCCGGCCCGGATGACCGGCTCATTTGCCGGCTCACCGCCACCCTCCTGGAGCGGATGCACTACGCCCAAAAACCCTTCGACCAGGAAATCGCCGCCAAATTCCTCGACCGCTACCTCGACGCCCTGGACCCCCAGCGCATGTTGTTCCTCCAATCCGACGTCGAGGAATTCTCCAAATACCGCCGCACCCTGCACCACCTGACCAAGGTGCTGGGCGATTCCATGCCGGCGGAAATCATCTATGCGCGGTTTCTGGACCGCGTCGTGCAGCAGGCGCTCTATGTAACCAACCTGCTGGCCACCGAAAAGTTTGTTTTTGACACCCAGGAACGCTTCAACCCCAACCGCCGCGAAGCCGAACGCCCCAAGGACATGCAGGAAGCCCAGGCCCTGTGGCGCACCCGCCTGCGGTGGGAGTATTTGAATGAAAAGCTTGCCAAAAAATCACCCGAAGAAATCCAGAAAACCATCCTGCGCCGCTACGCCCGGCAGGTGCGTACCTTGAGCGAACTGGAAACCCAGGAAGTCTTGCAGATTTACCTCTCCTCCCTGGCTCATGTCTATGACCCGCACTCCGAATACATGAGCAAGTCCACCCTGGAAAACTTTAACATTAACATGAAGCTGGCGCTCTTTGGCATCGGCGCCGTGCTCAGCATGGAGGATGGTTATTGCACCATCCAATCCCTCAGCCCCGGCGGGCCGGCGGAGCGCTCCGGCCAAATCAAGCCCAAGGACCGCATCGTCATGGTGGCCCAGGGCACCAATGACTTTGTGGACGTCGTGGACATGAAACTTAACAAGGTCGTCGAGATGATTCGCGGCCCCAAGGATACCGTCGTCCGCCTGGTAATCCTTCCCGCCAACACCTCCGACAGCTCCGCCCGCAAAGAAGTCACCCTCGTCCGCAAGGAAATCAAGCTGGAGGACGCCGAAGCCAAGGCCAAAATCTTCGAGCTGCCCGCCGCCAACGGCCAGTCCAGCATCCGCGTGGGCGTCATTGACCTGCCCTCCTTCTATGCCGACATGACCGACCGTTCCGCCGGCCACAAAAGCACCACCTCCGACGTCGCCAAGCTGCTCAAAAAATTAACCCAGGAAAAAGTCGCCGGCGTCATCATGGATTTGCGCCGCAATGGAGGCGGCTCCTTGGAAGAAGCCATCAACCTCACCGGCCTCTTCATCAAGGAGGGCCCTGTCGTCCAGGTTAAAGACCCCGACGGCACCATCACCGTGGACAAGGATACCGACCCCGCCGTCGCCTACGACGGTCCCCTGGTCATCCTGACCAGCCGCTTCAGCGCCTCCGCCTCGGAGATTTTTGCCGGCGCTCTGCAAGATTATGGGCGCGCCGTGGTGGTGGGCGATTCCTCCACCCACGGCAAGGGGACCGTCCAAACCGTGCAGGAGCTGAACCGCTTCGCCCGCACCACCAATTCGCTCGGCGCGCTCAAATTCACCATCCGCAAGTTCTATCGCGCCAGCGGCTCCTCCACCCAGCTCAAGGGCATCATCCCCGACATCATTCTGCCCTCGGTCAATAATCACGCCGAAGTGGGCGAGGCATCCATCCCTGGCGCCATGTCCTGGGACACCATCCCCCCCGCCAAGTTTGACCCCGTGAACCTGGTCAGCCCCTACCTCACCGAGTTGCGCCGCCGCAGCGAGGAGCGCACCGCCAAAGACCCCGACTTCGTTTGGATTCGCCAGGAATCCGACCGCTTCCTCAAGCTCAAACAGGATAAAACCGTATCCCTGAACGAAGCGGAACGGCTCAAGGAGCGCGCCGACCAGGAAGCACGGAACG
Source organism: Fontisphaera persica (assembly GCF_024832785.1). Taxonomy (GTDB): domain Bacteria; phylum Verrucomicrobiota; class Verrucomicrobiia; order Limisphaerales; family Fontisphaeraceae; genus Fontisphaera; species Fontisphaera persica. The sequence goes on along the minus strand of NZ_CP116615.1, from coordinate 4,676,671 downwards.
CCGCCCGCAAAAAAGAACTCAAGGCCCGTCCGGCTCCCGATTACAAAGTGTACGAATTAACCCTCAAATTGGCCGACCAGCCCGGCCTGCCTCCGCCAATGGCGGTGACCAACCTCCTGGCGTCAGCTTCCAACAAGCCCCCCGCCAGCGCCACGGTCGAGGTGAGCGAGGACGACGCGGACGCCGACAAGGATGAGCCCGTGCCCAACGTGGACCCGCATCTCAACGAAGCCCGTCGCATTTTGCTGGACCTCATCAATTTACTGGGCAAGGAAAAAGCCATCGCCAGCAAAACGGGGCGCGAATAACTCGCCAGCCTGGCCACCGCCGGCGATGGTTTTTTGATTAACCGAAGTCTGGTGCCAACCCGCCCTGCCCGGTCGAGGGCCGCAGGCGCGCAAGGGCATGGCGCCGCACTCAGCGGAAGTCACTGAATACGCCACCATCGCCCTGACTCCTCCGCTCTTCCAACCGCCTAAGTTGAACCCTGCGGATGGCGTCAGAAGGGTTGGCGGTCAGGAGTTTTGCCCCGTGGTTTTGGCCGCGGGCTTCTTGTCCTTCGACTTGGCGGGCGGAATGGCCGAAGCGGGACTTACCTTCACCCCGCCCTGCGGGCTAAGCGTCAGGCGCGTGTTTTTATCCACCTTGGGAAGGTTTTTCTTCAGCCGCTGCGGGTCCACCACGTTTAATCGCGCCTCCAGCGCCTGCGCGTCATCCCACAAACGGAGCAATTCATCCCGCTCATACTTCAACCGGGCCATGTCCGCCTGCCAGTGGGATTTTTGCTCCTCCAGCGCGGCCAGTTGTTTCTCCAGCACCGGCACCCGGCTGTTACCCTCCCCCAGTTGCGCAATCAGCCGGCTCATCTGCAGCGCCTGCTCCTGAAGCTTGCTTTCCAATTCGGCAATGCGCAAATCGCGCTTGGGCACCTCGGTTTGCGCGGCAATGAGCTGCTTTTGCTGGTCCGCCAAATGCGCGCGCAATTCCACCACCCGGTTGGAATATTGATGCACCGTGTGGGTCAGGTTGGTGACCTCCAGCTCCAGCACCTTCACCATCTGTTCAAAATGGTTGAGCTTCATGCTGACCTCGGTCAACTGATTGGAAACGGCCGCTGCGTCCTTGCGCGCCGCTTCCAGCGCGCTGTTATCCGGCTCGGCGGTCTTGTTGCAGCCGGTGAACCAAACACAGCCGGTGACGGCCAGGGTGAGGGCGATGATTTTTTTCATGCGACAATTCAATGAGGGTCTTCTGTTTCAGGATTTCACAACGGGCGTTGGCTTCACGGCGCGGGCGGCGTGGACGGCGCTCCCTGCGCCAGGGTTTTCAGCTCCTCCAGCGTGGCCGAGGCGGGGGTGTACCGCACCAAAAACTGGCGGATTTTCTGCTGGCAGCTCCGGCTGATGTTGCGCTCAATGGCGTAGTTGACACCCCGCAAGCGCAACTTCGCCTCCCGCGCATTGGCCAGTTGCACCAGCACCTCCGGACTCACCTTGTACAAGGTGGACACAAACTCGCGGCGGCCCTGAAACGCCGGACTGTTGGTGGGGGTCAATCCATACCGCTGCCCATCCAGCACCAGAATGAGATTCTCCCCGGGGGCCAGCGTGAAATCCGGCGGCGGCGTCAATTCAGTAAATAAATAGTGGTCGTGAATCACCCGCGTGACCGGCGTGACCACCACGTTGGTCCGGGCGGTCACCGCGTAATTCGTGACGGCCGTCACCGTCACAATGGTTTCATTCCGAATGGTCTGATTCGTCGCCACGGTCACCGCCAGATTGCCAAACGTGGCCGTCAACTGATGATTGTGCGTCACGCTCGATTGCAAATTCAGCGTGGTGACCGATTGGTCCTTGCCCGTATTCACCGTCAAATACTGGTCGGTCGTCCGCGTGAGGGAGGTGTTCGTGCTCAGCCCCTGGGGCGGCGGCGCCTGCACAATCACCGCGGTGGGGTCATTCGTGTCCACCGGCAGCGGCGGAGCCACCGGCGTCAGTTGGTTGGTGGAAAGGTTGGCCTGCAAATTCGTCACGCTGTTGATGGAATAATTGGTGAGATAGGTGACCACCTGGTTGGTCTGGTAGAGCACCACCACGTTGGTTTCGGCCGTGATCACCCGCGTTTCCCGCCGCGCATTGAGACAGAGTATGGTCCGCTGCAGCGGAGCGCGCGACACGTTGTTGCCCACCATCTGGGCGACTTTCACCTGCTCGAAGGGATCATTCCAGGCGCTGGACTTCTTCTCAAAAACCGCGCAGCCGGCCAGCCCCACCACGGCTGCAGTCAAAATAAACACTTTTTGCATCAAATCCCTACTGCCACGCGCCCATGGGGGTGTCAAAAAATAAACGGCGGTTCACGAAGATTTTGCGCTCCTGTAACGCCTCAGCCACGCGCCAGTCATGCGGTTGTCACATATCCGGCAGGCGCGGTGCATAGACACGCCAACGCCGAAATTTTTGTGCTTGTCTGAGGCAGGCCAACCCCTGCCGGAAACTTGCAAAATTGTAACGTGGCCGCCGTTGCGCTGTCACAGGCTGGTTCAAGAATTACATCGTGCGGCCGGCGGGTCTTGGCCCCGCCTGCCGCGCCGCCGACAACATCAACACGCAAGATGACACGACTGATTTATGGCTGAATTGATGACCACACCGCTGCTGGCCAATGCCTTGCAGTTCGCCTTTGAAAAAGCCACCACCGAAGGGAAAATCACCATTACCATGCTGGTTTTGGTTTCACTGTTCAGTTGGACCGTAATCATCCGCAAGGCCCGCCAGCTCTACCTGGCCCGCAAATGGACCAAACGCTTCTTCAGCGCCTACCGGGCCACTCGCGACCCCCTTGAGCTGTATCAGAAACAGCAGGACTTCAGCGGCTCGCCCGCCTATGAAGTGTACTTCACCGGCGCGGAGGAACTGAGCTACCACCTCAAGCACAATCCGGTCATGGTCAAGGGGCGCACCAAAATCAGCAACGCCAGTTTTGAATCCGTCAAAGTGGCCCTCGAGCGCGCCGTCAGCGCCCAGGCGCTGTCTCTGGAAAAAGGCATGATTATCCTCAGCACCGCCGTGGCCGGCGGCCCCTTCATCGGCCTGCTCGGCACTGTATGGGGCGTCATGGAAACCTTCTCCGGCATCGCCAAAGTGCAGGCGGCCAGCCTCATTGCCATGGCCCCTGGCGTGGCCGGCGCGCTGATTGCCACCGTGGTGGGCCTCTTTGTCGCCATCCCGGCCATGTTCGCTTACAACTACATGGTCACCACCATCCGCGCCATCACCCAGGAGCTGGACAACTACGTCACCGAATATGCCACCGCCATCGAGCACGTGTACGTGGACAACCGCCCCGTCTCCGAGGAAATCGCCGACGCCCTCAGCAAGCTGAAATTGCGGGACACGGAAACCCCACGCGAGGAGCTGGCGCCGCACAACCTTTAATCCCACCCCGTCCAGTTCATGCATCGCAGGTGAAGTCCTATGAAGAAGTATTCAGAGAACAAGCATCACACGCTGAGCGAGCTGAACATCACGCCGCTGCTGGACCTGGCTTTCGTGCTGCTGGTCATCTTCATCATCACCACCGCCCCGCCGGTGAATGACATCAACATCTCCCTGCCCACCGCCGCCGGCCGGCCCAAGGAAGCCCCCTCCAAGGCCAATTACATCACCGTGGACCGCTCCGGCAACATCTTCCTCAACACCGTCCCCATGAACCTCGACCAGTTGCTCAAGACCCTGGTGGATTTCCGCAAGGTGGACCCCGACCTCAACGTGGTGGTGCGCGGCGACTCCCGCATCAACTACCAGAAGATCATTGACGTGTTGGACGTCCTGGTGTCCGCCAAAATTGAAAAGGTGGGCCTGGCCACCGAAACTTACGGCCAGCAATAACCCCCTGCATGAATTTTCCTCCTGGCAAGCCTCGCGGCCGCGGTTCGCTCCAGACCCACGCCGCCCCCTGCAGGAACATCCCTGCCCTCTAGCGCATGTCCCAAGCACGCAAACCCCGCCGCGACCGGACCAGCCTGATTATCTCGGCCGTACTCCACGCCATCATCATTGCCGGCGTGGGGTACTGGATGCACACCACCGGCCGGCTGGAAGCGTTGAAGGAAACCATTCTTAAACTGGCCCAGGGCGAAAAGCAGGAAAAGCCCGTCAAGGAAATCAAGGCCATCCAGCCCAAAGTCCAGCAACGCCAGGCCCCGCTCCCGAAAATCAATGAAGGCTTGCCTCCGCCCCCCAGCAGCGGCGGCACCCGCCGCGCCGTGGCCGCCGACGCCCCCGAAGCCGTGGGCGGCGGCACTTTTTTTGCCGACACCCGCACGCAGGGCGAAGGCCCCTCCACCGGCACCGGCCGCCCCACCACCGCCGCCGCGCCCAGCAACCCGCCCCCGCGCCTCGTCGTGGCGCCGCCCCCTCCGCCGCCACCCAAGCCCTCGTTTGCGCCGCCACCCAGGGCCACCATCAAGCAACTGCTGATGGAGCGCGCCAAAGAGGCAGCCGCCACAGAAGCGGTGGGCACCGAGCAAATCTCCAAAACCGGCTCCTCCGATGCCGGCGCCATTGTCACCAAAGTTTCGGGCGCCACCATTGTGGAAGGCAAATTTGCCGTCATCCGCGGCCTCAGCGACCGCTACGTGACCACCACCTTCAACGGCGGCGAAATCCCCTCCGCCGACCCCTACCGCCGCTCGGCCTCGCTCGACCTGTTTCCCGCCCAGGTCATTGACCGCGTGGTGGTGGCCAAAACCTTCACCCCGGACCAGCAGGGCGCCTTCACCGGCGGCGGCATCAACATCATCAGCAAATCCTTTCCCGACCGCCCCTTCGCCAATTTCTCCCTCGGCGGCTCCTACAACACCCAGACCACCGGCAACAAAGAATACCTCTCCTACAAGGGCGGCAGTCTGGACTGGCTGGGCATGGACGACGGCACCCGCAAGCTGCCTGCGCCCCTCGATGATTTGAATGTAAAAATCCCCGTGGTGGTGGCCAACACCGGGCCAAACAACCCGTCCAATCCAGCTTATCGCGACCGCATTGCCCAAGCCAACACATTGGACCGCTACACCAAGCTGTTAGGCACGGCGCAATTCGCGCCCGACCGCGGCGAGGCGCCACCGTGGAATCACAATTTTGCGTTTTCTTTTGGCGATACCACCCACTTTTTGGGGCGGCCGCTGGGCGTCTTCGGCAACTGGAACTACCGACATGATTACAGTTTTTACAAGGATGGGATTTCCCGCCGCTACGCGCCCGGCGGCGGAGGGACGTTTCAGGTCTATAAGGACAGCGATGAAGTCCTTTCGCAATCGGTGGTGAACTGGGGCGGCATGGTCAGCCTGGCCAGCCAGTGGCATCCCGACCACGAGCTGGCCTTTAATTTTTTGTACAATCAAAATGGCGTTGATTACGTCCGCTATCAGGAAGGCACCCAGGCCAGCGACCCCGGCGCGGAAATCCACCAAAACCGCCTGCAATTCACCGAGCGCAATTTGCAAACCTTCCAGCTTAAGGGCGCGGACAAGTTTCCCGCGCTGGCCGATTTGAAACTGGACTGGCTGGCCGGAATTTCGCTCACCCGCCAATATGAGCCGGATGTGCGCTTCTTCAATTACCGCTCCGATGGCGGCAGCTTTGCCGTCGGTCTGGCCAGCATTCCCGACCCCAAGGAACCCACGCGCTATTGGCGCAACCTGGACGAGCAGAACAACAATTTGAAGCTGGATTTCACCCTTCCCATTCGGCAGCCCAATGGACGCGAGGGCTTCCTCAAGGCCGGCTGGTTCGCCAGCGCCTCTGACCGCACCTTCACCGAGCGCCAGATTTACTATCCCGATACCATGGGGTTTGACGGCAACCCGAATAATTACCTGCGCGCCGACAACCTCGGTTACATCCGCCCCCCCTCCACCAACCTCGCCACCGGCCGCATCCGCTACGACTGGATGCGTTACCTCGCCACCTACGACAGCAAATACGAAGCCGCCAACCGCATCTATGCCTACTATGCCATGCTCGATTTCCCGGTGAGCAGCCGGTTGCGTCTGGTCGGCGGCGCTCGCATCGAGAGCACCGAAATGGAAGTGGACTCCTACAGCGACGTCGCCATTGCCGGGCGCCGCGACAACAAAAGCAATCTTTCGCAAACCGACCTGCTCCCCGCCGTCGGCCTCATCTACTCCCTCCGCACCAACATGAGCCTGCGCCTCCACTACAGCCAGACCATCGCGCGCCCCTCCTTCCGCGAGCTGGCCGGCTACCGCAGTTATGACCCGCTCCTCGACGTGCTGCTGGATGGCAATCCCAGCCTGCAGATGAGCCTCGCGCAAAATTACGACCTCCGCTGGGAGTGGTTTCCGCGCCCGGGGGAAATCTACAGCGTGAGCTTTTACTACAAACAACTGGAAAATGCCATCGAGCGCATTGCCACTGACAACCTGGCCGACAGCGTGACCTTCATCAACCGCCCCACCGCCACCGTCATGGGCTTCGAGCTGGAGGCACGCAAAAACCTGGATTTCCTCGCGCATGACCTCCGCTACTTCAGCATCGGCGGTAACTTCTCCTACATCCAATCCGAAACCGAGCTGTTTGAATACGAATTCAAGAACAAGCAGCAATACCTCAGCAACGCCAAACGCACCCGCGCGCTCTACGACCAGTCGCCCTACATCCTCAACGCCGACTTGAGCTATGATAACCCGCGCCTGGGCACGAGCGCTTCGCTCATCCTCAGCGCCGCCGGCTCGCGCATCATCGTGGCCAGCCCCGTGGCGGAAGATGTTTATGAACATCCGCCACTAACCCTCGATTTCGTCCTCAGCCAGAAATTGGGACGCAAAGCCACCGTGCGCTTCACCGCCCGCAACCTCCTGGACCCCCCCTACGAGCGCACCTACGGCGACAAAACCGGCAGCGAAGCCCTGTATTATGGCAAATACAAACGCGGCGTGACCTTGGGCCTTTCCTTTTCCTACGATTTCTAAGACGTTTAGCCTGCGCGGCCCGCTCCTGCCTCCGCGCACTTTTCGGTCCACCCCATTTTACGCAATCGTCACCCGCCCGCTATTTGCGCGTCAATTGCCTGCGGCACCCTGCCTTCGTGGTGTTCAAAGACAGCAACGCAAAAACCATCATGAAGACGAAAATTCAGCAAGGCATGGCCCTCCTGACGGCTGCCCTTCTACCGCTGGCCCTCCCCGCGGCAGATGTGCAGGTCACCCAGCCCATCACCAATCAGGTGACGTGGCATCGCACTAATACCTATTTTCTTAACGGACCAATTTACGTCCTAAGCAATGCCGTCCTGACCATCGAAGCCGGCACTGTCATCAAAGGCAAGCCGGGCGGCACCAATGACGCCTCGTATCTGGTCATTTGCCAGGGTGGCAAGATTTACGCCAACGGCACGCCGACCCAGCCGATTATCTTCACGGCGGAAGAGGACGATGTGAACGACCCGGCCGACCTGGGCATTTATGACCGCGGCAAATGGGGCGGCCTCGTCCTCTTGGGCCATGCCCCCATCAACATGGCCGCCGACAGCGCCGGCAACGCCGCCAACCCCAAATACGAGGTCTATGAAGGCCTCTCCGACATCCAAATCAACGGCCAGCACGTCCACCGTTACGGCGGCAATGACCCCAACGACAACTCCGGCGTCCTCCGCTACGTCTCCATCCGCCACGGCGGCGTTAAAATCCTCCCCAACAAGGAAATCAACGGCCTCTCCCTCTGCGGCGTGGGCCGCGGCACCGTCATCGAATTTGTGGAGGCCTACGCCATTGCCGACGACGGCTTCGAGTTCTTCGGCGGCACCGTCAACACCAAGTACTGCGTCAGCGCCTTCTGCGACGACGACGCCTTCGACGCCGACATGGGCTACACCGGCAAAAACCAGTTCTGGCTGGCCATCCAGGAGCGCGGCGCCAAGGACAACGGCGCCGAGTTGAACGGGGAAATCAACGGAGCGGTGACCGGCAACGAGCGCCCCATTGGCAACTATGAAATCTACAACGCCACCTGGATCGGGGCGGGCACCAACACCGCCGGCAACCGCGGCTTGCAAATCCGCGACTATGCGGCGCCACGAATCTACAACAGCATCCTCACCGAATTCGGCGGCCGCGGCATCCGCATTGACACCACGGCGGCGACACACCTGACCAACGGGTTGCTGGACCTCCGCGACAACCTCTGGTGGAACTTCGCCACCAACGGCGTGCCGGTGCCGGTGGCCGAAACAGCGGCGGCAGAGTTGTTGTTCACCGACACCAACCGCAACAACGTGGTGGCGAACCCGATGTTGCGCGGCACGGCTCGCAACAATACCGTGCCGGGCGGGCTGGACCCGCGCCCGCAGGCGGGCAGTCCGGCGCTGACCAGCGCGCGCACCGCGCCCAATGACGGGTTTTACACGCCGGTCGCCTACAAGGGCGCGTTTGACGCCAATGACCTGTGGATTGGCGGCTGGACGGCCTTGTCAGCCTATAATTTCCTGCCGGATAAACCGCTGGACGTGGTCACGATATCCGGCGCTCTCACGGGCAATCATTTCTGGGCGCGCACCAACGTCTACCTGCTGAGCGGTCCCGTGTATGTCCTCAGTAACGCCACCCTGACCATTGAGGCGGGCACAGTGATTAAGGGACGTCCCGGCGGCACCAATGACGCCTCCTATCTGGTTATTTGCCAGGGCGGCAAAATCTACGCCAACGGCTCGCCTTCGCAGCCGATTATCTTCACGGCGGAAGAGGACGATGTGAACGACCCGGCCGACCTGGGCATTTATGACCGCGGCAAATGGGGCGGCCTCGTCCTCTTGGGCCATGCCCCCATCAACATGGCCGCCGACAGCGCCGGCAACGCCGCCAACCCCAAATACGAGGTCTATGAAGGCCTCTCCGACATCCAAATCAACGGCCAGCACGTCCACCGTTACGGCGGCAATGACCCCAACGACAACTCCGGCGTCCTCCGCTACGTCTCCATCCGCCACGGCGGCGTTAAAATCCTCCCCAACAAGGAAATCAACGGCCTCTCCCTCTGCGGCGTGGGCCGCGGCACCGTCATCGAATTTGTGGAGGCCTACGCCATTGCCGACGACGGCTTCGAGTTCTTCGGCGGCACCGTCAACACCAAGTACTGCGTCAGCGCCTTCTGCGACGACGACGCCTTCGACGCCGACATGGGCTACACCGGCAAAAACCAGTTCTGGCTGGCCATCCAGGAGCGCGGCGCCAAGGACAACGGCGCCGAGTTGAACGGGGAAATCAACGGAGCGGTGACCGGCAACGAGCGCCCCATTGGCAACTATGAAATCTACAACGCCACCTGGATCGGGGCGGGCACCAACACCGCCGGCAACCGCGGCTTGCAAATCCGCGACTATGCGGCGCCACGAATCTACAACAGCATCCTCACCGAATTCGGCGGCCGCGGCATCCGCATTGACACCACGGCGGCGACACACCTGACCAACGGGTTGCTGGACCTCCGCGACAACCTCTGGTGGAACTTCGCCACCAACGGCGTGCCGGTGCCGGTGGCCGAAACAGCGGCGGCAGAGTTGTTGTTCACCGACACCAACCGCAACAACGTGGTGGCCGATCCCCTGCTGCGGGGGATCAGCCGGACGAACCAGCCGGCGTTTGGCCTGGACCCGCGCCCGCAGGCGGGCAGTCCGGCGCTGACCAGCGCGCGCACCGCGCCCAATAATGGGTTCTATACGCCGGTCGCCTTCAAGGGCGCCTTCGGGGACATCAATTGGGCCAGTGACTGGTCCGCCCTTACCCGCTACGGCATCCTGAGTGCCGCTGGTGGGGGAACGCCGCCGGCAGTGTTGCCGGTGGTAATTCCTGTGGCTGCGAACCTGGCTGCGGGCAAACAGAATGGCAACCTGCTGATTGGGGTGAGCGGGTCACCCAATGGCCGCTATCAATTGCAGAGTGTGGAGCAGCTTGGCCAGCCGTGGGTCAACGTGGGCGAGCCGCTGGTGCTTGACCCGCAGGGCCGGGGGCAGTTTGTGGTGCCCATGCTGGGACCTGGCAGGTTCTACCGGTTGCAAGGTATTGGGCAGTAATTGAATCCAACCAGGGCGGCAAGCCGCCCGCACTAGAACAAAACGCCGTGGGGCAACCCGCCCCACGGCGTTGGTTTTTTTAGAAAGCCGTGCGTTTGGCGTGTTACAGCCGGGTGATGCTCATGGCCAGCCCCAGCGCCATCAGGAACACCCACGCCTCCGATTGCCGCAACACCGACCCCAACGTCGGGCGTGCCGGTTCCACATACTTCGGCGACCAGGCCGGCTCCACATCGCGCTGATTGTGCAGGTAAATCATCCAGCCGAAGATGATGCCTGACAGAATCATCGTATAAAAAATGACTTTATCCATAAACCTGTGCCCTTTCTTGCCGCTTCTGTTACGGCTGCGCCATTTTTCCGTCACTTGAATGTAACATTTTACAAGCCCCCGTGCAGAGAAACTTGGGGCACTTTCCGGCCATTTTTTCGCTCCTCCATTGCCCCCTTTTGCCCGCCGTCTTCCCATCTTGACGTTGCCACCAGCCCATTGCCCGTCCTAACATCCATGGCCATGAGCGCTGCTCCGCATCGCGCCTCCCGGCACCCCCGGCACGCTTCGGCCCCACGCCGGCGTTGGCTGCCTTGGGGAACCGGCCTCCTCGCGGTCATCGCCTTGGCGCTCTGCTGGTGGCATTGGCGAACTCCGCATCCATCCCCCCCCGCTCAGCCCCCCGCTTCGCCATCCGCCGCCTCCGCCGCCTCCGCCGCCAACCAGGACATCCCCAAGGTGAACTTTTTTCAGTTGGCGCCGGAAAAAGAAGTCTTTGCCCAATATGGCGGCTCCGAAAGTTGCCGCGAATGTCATGCCGAAGCCTATGCGCATTGGCGGCACTCCAATCACGCCCTCGCCGAGCGGCCCGTGGACCCCGCACGAGACCGGCCCGCCTTTGACCCGCCCCGAGCCTTCCACCATGGCACCCAATTCACCGGCGTCCGGTATGAAAACGGCCGTTTTGAAGTGCGCACCCCCGGCCCCACCAACCACGGGCCTTTTGTCGTGGAGCGAGTCATTGGCAACTTCCCCCTGCTCCAATACCTCACGCCTTTTCCCGGCGGGCGCTGGCAAACCTTGGAAGCCTCCTATGACCCCGTTTCCAATGAATGGTTCAATGTCTTTGGCCAGGAGGACCGCCAGCCCGGTGAATGGGGCCACTGGTCCGGCCGTGGCATGAACTGGAACAGCATGTGCGCCGGCTGCCACAATACGCGCCTGCGCAAAAATTACGACGCCCGCACCGATGCCTACCGCACCACCATGGCTGAAATGAGCGTGGGCTGCGAAGCCTGCCACGGCCCCATGAAAGACCACAACCAATGGCAGTACCAACACAAAGGCTCCGGCCTCCCCGACCCCACCCTGCGCAAACCCACCCGCCAGCAAACCCTGCATACCTGCGCCTTTTGTCATGCCCGCCGCATGGACCTCACTGGCGATTTCAAGCCCGGCGACAACTTCTGGGACCATTTCATGCTCCAAATCGTGGACCAGACCGACATCTTTTATCCCGACGGCCAGATTCGCGATGAAGACTATGAATTTGCCCCCTTCCTCGGCAGCCGCATGCACGCCCAGGGCGGAGTCACCTGCGCCGACTGCCACCATCCCCACACCATGAAACCCCTGCTGCCGGGCAATCTGTTGTGCGCCCGCTGCCACGAAGGCTCCCACACCAACGCCCCCATCATTGACCCCGTTAAACACAGTTTCCACAAGGTGTTCAACCCTTTCGTGAACACCAATGGCGAGCTGGTGGAGGTGGACCTGAACACCACTGATTTTAAGAACATCAAGGAAACGGGCGGACAATGCGTGAATTGCCACATGCCCCAAACCCCCTTCATGCAACGCCATTGGCGCCATGACCACGGCTGGACCATCCCCGACCCGCTCCTCACCAAACAATTCGGCATCCCCAACGCCTGCAACCGCTGCCACACCACCAACACCGTGGACTGGGCCATCGAATGGGTGGACAAATGGTACGGTGATAAAATGAATCGTCCCTACCGCCAGCGCGCCCAGACCGCCGCCCGCGCCCGCCGCGGCGACCCGGCCGCCCGCGCGCCCTTGCTGGAAATGCTCGCCCGCGACCCCATCCCCTACTGGCGCGCGGCCGCCGCTGCCTTGTTGGACCCCTGGCTGCACGAGCCTGACGTCACCGCCGCCCTGGTGCGCCAGCTTGCCGACACCAACGAGCTGGTGCGCGCCCACGTCGCGCAGGCGTTGGGCGGTTTGACCCGCGACGGAACCCGGGCGCCGCCGACGGTGGAAAAGGCGCTCCGGGAAGCGTTGGCGGACCCCATTCGCGCCGTGCGCTTTCAGGCCGCCTCCGCCCTGCGGGGCCAGCTTGACCCCCACGCTCCGGTGATGCGCGAATACCTGCACACCCTGCAACTCAACGCCGATCAACCCGCCGGCCAGATGCAGCTCGGACTCTTTCACCTGGCCCGCAATGATAACGCGCAGGCCGCGGCCCACTTCCAAAAAGCGGTGGAATGGGACCCGCGCTCGCCCGCCATCCGCCATGAATACGCCGTCATCCTCAGCCAGGCCGGCCACATTCAAGAGGCCGTGCGCCACCTGCGCGAAGCCGTGCGGCTGGCGCCTCAGGATGCCGAGATGCGTTACAAACTCGGGCTGGCCTTGAATGAAGCCAATGACCTTCGCGCTTGCGCCACCGAGTTGGAACACGCCGTGCACCTGGACCCCAACCATCATCGCGCCTGGTACAACCTGGGCCTGGCCCGCAACGCCCTGGGCGATCCTTCCGGAGCCGTGGAGGCCTTGCGCCGCGCGGAGGCCCTCGCGCCTGCTGATGCCCGCATTCCCTATGCCGCCGCCACCATCTTCGCCCGCATGGGGCGCCTGGCCGATGCCCGCGCCGCCGCCCGCCGCGCCCTGGCCATCCATCCCCAGGACGCCGATACCCTGCGGCTGTTGCAATATCTGGAGGCGCAACGTTAGGCCCAGCCGCCCCAGCGCATCCCGGGGGCTTTTACTCCGGGTGAGCTTTTTTGGCTTTTTCGGCGGTAGATTTGTGGTAATTTAGAAGGCCATGAAGCGCTGCCTGTTGCCCGTCTTTTACGCGGTGGTGCTAATCACCGGCTGGGGTTTGTTGAGCCAAACTCAACCGGCGCCGCAGCCCGTCCCACCGCCTCCGCCTCTTCCCGCGCCTCAGCCCATTCCTGTGCCCGTGCCGCCGCCCGCGCTGCCCCCCGCCACTGCGCCCGCGCCCGCGCCGGCCGTGGTGCCGGCCACCCCACCCCCGGCCCTGCCCACCCTGCCGCCCAACACCCTGGTGTGGGACGCCATGGCCAAGGAAATCCGGGTCAAAAGCGGGGAAACCAACGTGCATTTTGTTTTTTTATGCACCAATCAGGGACCGGCGGAAATCTTGATTATCAACACCCATTCCTCCTGTGGCTGCACCGTGGCCACCCTGCCCAGTTACCCCTATCGCATTCCTCCAGGCGGCACGGGCAAGATTGAAGTCAACATGGACGTGCGCGGCAAATATGGCCTGGTCACCAAAACCGTCACCCTCAACACCTCTCACGGCCCCCAATACCTGACCGTGAGCGCCCGCGTGCCGGACCCCGTGCTCAACAACCCCAACGCCGCCGGCAACGCCATGAGCGCGCAGCAACGCCAGATGAACCTGGAACTGGCCAAGAATGACCGCCAACTCGTCTTCAAGGGCGGCTGCGCCACCTGCCACGCCGAGCCCGCCCGCGGCAAGATGGGGGCGGAATTGTTTGCGGCGGCCTGCGGCGTCTGCCATGACGCCCCCCATCGCGCCCAAATGGTCCCCGACTTGCGCAATCCCAAGCGCCCCGCCCAACGGGAGTACTGGTTGCAGTGGGTGATGTTTGGCAAGCCGGGCACGCTCATGCCCGCCTTCGCTCGCAGCCACGGCGGGCCACTGACCGATGACCAGATTTTCTCCCTGGTGGAGTATTTGGTGGGGCCTTTTCAGCAAAGCCAGCCCCCGCAACCGGCCGCCACACCCACCCAACCCGCACATTAAGCCGCATGGGCTGGTTCATCACCTTCGAGGGCACGGAAGGCAGCGGCAAGTCCACCCAAATCGAGCGGCTGGCGCGGCGCCTGCGCCAAAGCGGGCGCGAAGTCCTCACCCTCCGTGAACCCGGCGGCACGGCCATCAGCGAGCAAATCCGCGAGTTGGTCAAACACTACTTCGAGGGGGGCGCCATGACGCCAGAAACCGAGCTGCTGCTTATCTGCGCCGCGCGCGCCCAATTGGTGCGCGAGGTCATCCGCCCCGCCCTGCTGGCCGGCCGGTGTGTGTTGTGCGACCGCTTTTATGATTCCACCACGGCATATCAGGGATACGGCCGGCAACTGGATTTGCAGCAGGTCCAGTCCATCATTGATTTTGCCGTGGACGGCACGCGGCCCGATTTAACCTTCGTCTTGCATGTGCCGCTGGCCGTCAGTGAAGTCCGCCGCATGGCGCGCGGTCAGCCGCCGGCTCGCGACCGCATGGAAGAAGCCGGGCGTGATTTTTTTGCACGGGTGGAGGAAGGTTATCGCCGCATTGCCGCCGCCGAGCCGGGGCGGGTCAAGTGGCTGGAGGCCACCGGCACCGTGGAGGAAATTGAAGCGGCCATCTGGCGGGAATGTTGCCGCCTGCCAGGCCTGGTGCCCGCCTGACGGGCAGTGTGCCCACTGGCTCCCCCAAGCTGCCTCATCCCTTGCCAGTAGCAAAGGCCGGGGACCGCCTCCCCCCCCCATCCCCGCCTGCCGGCTCCTGCGCGGCCCGCTCAAATGAACTCTGTCTTACCCGGCACCGCCAAAGGCTTGATGGGCAGCTTCATGTCCCACGTCAGGTTTTCGGGCACGAGCTGTTCTTTGGAATTCAGGGCCATTTCCCAGGTGATTTCCTTGCCGGTGTACGCCGCCATGCGCCCCATGATGGCCATCAACGTGCTGGTGGCCATCCACTCACCGTCATTAATCGGTTCACCCTTCCGGATGGAGGCAAACAGTTCATCGTGCTCCATCTGATACATGTCTTTGCTTTCGCCCCGGTAGCGCCACAATTCCGTCGTTTGAATCACCGGCACATTCCACCCCTTGATGGTCCCCGTGCCCTTCTCCCCCATCAAATAATCCGAGTTATCCCCCACACAGTTGGATATTTGACGCTGCGCCATGAAGGCCCGCACCCCGTTTGGATACTCGTAAAACACGTCAATGTGGTCGTAAATGTTGCCCTCGCCGTTGGGCACGTTGCGCCCCCCATTGGCCACGGCTTTAAGCGGCGGTTTGTCCTGCATGGCCCACGCAATTTTGTCCACACTATGGCAGGCCTGCTCCACCAGGCCATCCCCCGAGAGCCACACAAAGTTGTACCAATTCCGCAACTGCCATTCCACGTCCCCCATCCCCGGCGGGCGGCTACTCGCGGGCGGCATCGGTTTTACCGGACTGGTCAGGTAGGTGGCGTATATGGCGCGAATCGCCCCCAGCGCCCCGTCATGCACCCGCTTGTAAAACTCCCGCCGCGCCTGGTTGTACCGCCAGCAAAAACCAGCCACGATGGCCAGCTTCTTTTGCCGGGCGATTTTGGCCGACTCCATGACCGACCGCACGCCCGGAGCATCGGTGGCCATGGGCTTCTCGCAAAACACATGTTTGCCGGCGGCCACGGCGGCAGCCAGGTGTTGGGGGCGAAAACCCGGCGGGGTCGCCAGCAGCACCACGTCCACCCCGCTCTCGATGACTTTCTTGTAGGCGTCCAACCCCACAAAACAATGCTCCGGCGTCACCTTGACCTTGTCCGGATGCTTGCTTTGCAAATCGGCCAGCGAGTTTCTCAGCGGCGCCTCAAACACATCCCCCAACGCCGTCAATTGCACATTCGGATCGGCCCGCAAGGCATTCAGCGCCGCCCCCGACCCACGACCCCCACAACCCACCAGTCCAATTTTCAAGGGCGTTTCCATCGCCGCAGCCCGGGCGCTCGATAAAATCCATGGCGCGGCCACCACCGCCGCGGAAGTGGTTTGCAGGAAACGGCGGCGCGAAGGAAGAGACGCAGAATTCATAGGCGTATGTCGTGCTGTTTTTTGTTAATGTGTACTCGCCCAATTTCCATCGGGGGCAGCCTGGCGTCAAGCTTCCAACGCCTGTTTTATCATGAGACGACACGCAAACCACCGGCCAGGTGGCAAAAAAGTTGGGCAGCCATGCGCCGCCCTTTTCCTTCGGCACGCTCGCCCCCCAATCTCCAGCCGCGCCGTCCGCGCTCCGCACTTGGTACGTGCCGCCAGGTGAGTTATGCTTGGGATTGGGACATGAAGAACGATGATTACTCAGACGCGGCTCTGGTACTGCTGGGGCACGGCTCCACCTTGAACGCGGAGTCGGCCCTGCCCACCTATCAGCATGCGGAGGCGCTGCGCCAACGCCGCTTGTTTGCCCAGGTGCTGACCGGCTTTTGGAAACAGGAGCCTTTCATTGCCGGCGTGTTGCGCGGAGCCTTTGCGCCGCGGGTGTTTCTGGTGCCCCTGTTCATCTCCGAGGGTTACTTCACCGAGGAAGTGCTGCCGCGCGAACTGGGACTGTGCGCGCCGGGGCAGACGGCGTTTGCGCGGGTCCAACGGCGGGGACCTCAAATCCTCCATTACACCCGCCCCGTAGGCACCCATGACCGCATGACCGAAGTCTTGCTGGCGCGCGCGCGCGAAGTGGTGGCGGCCCATCCCCCCGCACCACCCCCCGCGCAGACGGCTCTGTTCATTGCCGGACATGGCACGGGCAACAATGAGAACTCGCGCAAAATCATCGAACACCAGGCGGAGTTAATCCGCGCCCGCGCGGAATATGCCGCCGTCCATGCCATTTTCATGGAAGAGGAGCCGCGCATTGAAGACTGCTACCGCCTGGCCCCGTGCGAAAACCTGGTGGTGGTGCCGTTTTTCATCAGTGACGGACTGCACTCCTATGAAGATATTCCGGTGTTGCTTGGCGAAGACCCCCAAGCTGTACATGCCCGTTACCAGGCCGGACAGCCCACCTTTCCCAATCCCACCCTCCGCCACGGCAAGCGGGTGTGGTACGCCGCCAGCATTGGACGGGAGCCGTTGATGGTGGAGGTCATTTTGGAGCGGGTGCGGGAAATGGCTGGCCCCATGGAGAAGCGATAACCCTTTACCCGCGGCCAATCTGGTCTAAATTATAAGTGTCATGATGAACCTGGAAGACTGCAAGCTGCTGGCCGATTTGCCCCCCCACGAGCTGGCGCAAATCCGACAGGCGGCGCGCGAGCTCTCCTTTGCCCCCGGCCAGACCATCTTCAAGGAAGGGGACCAAGGCGACGGCGTGTACCTGGTCCGCGCCGGCGAGGTGGAAATCTCCGCACTCGTCGGCCAGGGCGACCGCCGGCCCATCAGCCGCATTGGCCCGGGAGAAATGTTTGGCGAAATGGCCGTCATTGACAGCGAGCCCCGCTCCGCCAGCGCCACCGCCGTGGGCGACGTCCAGGCCTGGTTCATTTCCCGGGACGAATTATGGAGCTTGTTGGAGCGCTCCCCGGTGCTTTCCCGCCATTTGATGCGCGAAATCAGCCGCCGGCTGCGCGAGTTCAACCGCCAATACATCCGTGAGGTCATTCAGGCGGAGCGGCTGGCGCTGGTGGGCCGCTTTGCCCGCTCCATTGTCCACGACCTCAAAAATCCCTTGAACATCATCGGCATCGCCGCCGACATGATGGGCCTGGAAAATGCCACGGCCGAGTCCCGCGCCATCGCGCGAAAACGCATTCGCAAACAGGTGGACCGCATCAGCGCCATGGTCAACGAGCTGCTGGAATACACCCGCACCGCCCAAACCACCACCGTGCTGGCCGCCACGGATTACGCGGCCTTCGTCATGCCGCTCCTGGAGGAAATCGCCGCGGAAATCACCGTGAAACGGGCCAACCTCAAAGTGCCTGAGCCGGCCCCCTCCGTCATCATCGCCGCCAATCCCCAGCGCCTGTCGCGGGTCTTCTACAACCTCGTCCACAATGCCACCGATGCCATGCCCCAGGGCGGGGACATCACCGTGCGCTTTCGGGTGCGCGACGGCCGGGTCATCACGGAAATCCAGGATTCCGGCACAGGCATTCCCGAGGAAATCTTGCCGCGCATGTTCGAGCCTTTTTTCACCCACGGCAAAGCCCAGGGCACCGGCTTGGGCTTGAGCATCTGCAAACGCATCATCGAAGACCACCAGGGCACCATCGAGGCGCGCAATGCTCCCGCCGGCGGCGCGGTGATTTCCTTCAGCCTCCCCGTGCAATCCGCGGTCTCCTGACCCCCACCGCCCCCTCAAGCCTCGGATAACTCCAGCCAGGCCGGGTTTTGCTCCGCGTGCCGGGCGATTTCCTCAAAAATGGCAGGGGCCGCCGTTTCCGGCTGCCAGCCCCAGGCCTCCCGCGCCAGGGTGGCATCCAGCACCACCCACGGCAAATCAAAGGGCCGGGGTCGCGGGTCGCTTTGCACGGGATGCGGCCCGAATCGAGCATCACACCACGCCGTGAGCTGGCGCAGCGAAGTCGCCGAAGCCCGTCCCCCGGATACATTGAGGATGCGCGGTTTGTCCGCCCTCGGATGCTCCATCTGCTGCCGCAGCAGGGGCAACAAATCCCGCGGATGCAGGCAATCACGCACTTGATGGCCCTGGCCATCAAAACCCACATAACGCAACGGCCGCCGCCGGCAATGACTGTGAATCCAGTAGGAGAAAATGCCCTGGTCCGGCCGGCCAAATTGCCCGGCCCCGGCCATCACCCCGCAGCGGTTGATCCACACCGGAAAATCAAAATCCGCGCCGTACTCCAGCGCGAGCACTTCAGAGGCCAGTTTGCTCGCGCCATACACGGAGCGGGGGGCGTCGGTGGAAAAAGTTTCGCTGAGGCCCTCCTCCGTCAGGCCCGCCGGCCACTTCACGCCAGCTTGCGGCACAAAGGCCCCCTCTTTCACCACCACCGGCAACCGCGCCAGCGGCTCAATCGCGTACACCCGGCTGGTGCTGAGCAAAATGAGGCCGGCACGGTGCCGCTTGCAATACTCCAGGATTTCCACAGTCCCCCACAAATTGTGCTCCAAAAGCTGGCGGCTGCTGGTTTGCCCATCGGCGCCAGCCAGCACACTGGCATTGGCCGCCGCATCAATCACCCAGTCCACCGCCGGCAGCGCGGCCAAATCGCTGGCCTGCCGCAGGTCGCCGGCGCGGACGTCCACTCCCAGTCGCCGCAGGCGTTGGCGGTTGGCTTCGCTGCCCGGCCGGGTGAAATTATCCACCCCAACAATCGAGCACGGCCAGCCGGCGGCGCGGATGCTCTCCGCCAGGGTGGCCCCCACAAACCCGCAAACGCCCGTAATCAGGATTTTCATGCGCTGGGGCTTTATCATCACGCCCCTGCCGCAAGCGGGCAAGCGCAAAGGGCCGGGGTCTGGGAAAAGCTGAGTACATCATGACCCCTCCCCTCAAAAAAAAAACCGGCGCCATGTTGCCATGACGCCAGGTGCGTGAAATCAAGTCAGGCGCATCTAGCGCCAGGCTTTCTTAATAGCGGCCAAACGAACCGCGGTGCTCGCGCCGGCTGCCCCGGCGCGGCCCCTGCGAAGTGGGGCGCTCCTCACGCGGACGCGCCAGATTGACGGTCAGGTTACGCCCGTCCAGCATCTTGCCATGCATCGCCTCAATGGCCTTCTGGGCCTCTTCCGGCGTGCTCATGGTGACGAATCCAAAACCGCGTGGACGCCCGCTCATGCGATCGGTCATCAAAGTGGCTTCTACCACCGTGCCGTGCGCGGCAAAGGAGTCCTGCAGGTCGTTTTCCGTCGTGTTGAACGAGAGGTTGCCTACGAATAACTTCGTGCTCATGTGATGTTTGCTTTCTGTCCCCAGACCAGTCCTGCTGTTCCCAAACTGTTCCCGACTGCCGGGTTTCAAATCATCACTGAACCGAGTTCACCTGAAGATTTACCATGTCTTGGAAGCCTGGAGCTATCTGTCAGACGCGGGAAACCTACGCCACCTGCCCCCAATTGCAAATGTTTTTTGCAATTATTTTTCGACCGGCGCCGGCGGCCCCGCAGGCCGGCCCCGAGAAATAACCACCCACACGGGACGACCCAACACCACCCGCCCGCCGCATGCACCGGCCACGATGGGGCGCCCAAGGGAATCGTTTGGGCCACCCTCCCGGGCCCCTTTGCCCTACGGCGTACTCGGTTTGGGCATGGTGGTCAGCGGAAAATCATCTGTGCGGAAAGGCGAGGCCGGCAGGCCGTTTTTATTCCACAAGTTGCCCTCGGGGAAGTTGGCCCAACCATAACGCACGGCCACCGGTTTCGCTATGCTGGGATGGCTGACAATCACCTCGTCATTTTTCTTGCCGCCAATCTGCGCCTGGCCCCATACCCATTGGCGGTCTTCACCGCAAATGGCAAAGCCTTTCAATTCGCCGCCGCGGGCTTCCAACCCATCGCCCACATGGTCAAAGGTCAACACCGCCTGATTCTTCCGTACGGTCATTTTTTTGAACACCGGTCCGGAATAAACCAGCCCCCGTTCCTTGTAGGCAATGCCGCGCGCCGCCAGTGCCAGCCGCTCGCCCACCGGCTGCTTCTTGCGCGGGTGAATGTCATTTTCCTCGCCCACATCGGTAATCACCGCCAGCCCCACGCCGGGCATTTTGGTGGCCAGCAACTGCGCTTCGCGCAGCTCGGCCCACGCGCTTTCCGTGGGCACATTCGTGCGCGCCATGAACGGCGCCAGTTGCACGGCCATGAAATAAAACTCCGGCTGCCCCCAGGTGGCCCGCCAGTTTTTAATCATGTCCGGGAACAACGTCCGATACTGCCAGGCCCGGCCGGCATTGGACTCGCCCTGGTACCAAATCGCGCCTTTGACAGCGTACGGGGCCAAGGGATAAAGCATGCCGTTGTAAAGCTCCGTAGGAATCCACGGCCGCCCCGGCGCCCGGCCCTTGGGTTGTTCTCCGCGAGCCTTGGCTTCCCGGGAGGCCGCCTGCCACTTCTTCAACGCCTCTTCGTACTTGGCCAGCGTCTCCTGCCGCTGCTCCCACTGCCGCAAGATGTCTGGATAAGGCTGGATGGCCTCGAGGCTCATCCAGACTTCCGCCGGCGACCCGCCCCAGGAGGTGTGAATAATGCCCACCGGCACATTCCGCGCCTGTTGCAGCGCGCGCGCGAAATAATACCCCACCGCCGAAAACCGGGGCACGTTGAAGGGCCGGCACTCCAGCCAGCGCGCCTTGGGATCCAAATCCTCCAGCGGCTCATAGGCCCGCACCTTGTCCACCGTGAACAGCCGGATGTTGTCATTGGTGGCGGTGGCAATGTCCTTTTCCGGTTCAAACGCGCTCTGAAGCGGCCATTCCATGTTGGACTGCCCGCTGGCCAGCCACACCTCGCCAATGAGCACGTTCTGAAAACGTATCCGATTCTTGCCGTCCACCGTCAACGTTTCCGGCGCCTCGGCCGTGGCCACCCGCAGGTTGTTCAACCGCACCATCCAGCGGCCATTCCTGGCCACGGTGGTCACCCGCTGCCCCTGGCAGGTGACGATGACCTGCTCCCCTTCATCCGCCCAGCCCCACACCGGCACACTGGCCCCCTGCTGCAACACCATGTTATCGCTGAATATCCGCGGCAGGCGCACATCAGCCAGCAGCGCTGACATGCTCCACATGGCCACGGCGAAAACACAAAACCACTTTCCCCTGCCAACCATCGAATGCAGTTTTTTCATAGCCAAGGAGATTTTTTGTTAAACAAATCTTATTAAATACCTGCCCGCCCTGCGGGTCAACCGGTATTTAGCCGGCCACCGGACTCGGGACGGAGTGCGGCAAGGCTTGATTTTTAGGACGCTTTGAGGGTTGATGAAGGGCGGTGAACGTGAAGCGAAGACATAACCATGAATACGCGCGAGGGCGCCACCTCTGGCTCATGGCCCTCGCCCTGGCGGCCCTGCTGCCGGGCTGCGCGCGGGATACCCTCGAAAACCGGCGGCATGAGAAGTGGATGGCCTACTCCGCCCTGCCCCAGGAGCAACGCGAGCTGGTGGACCAGGGCCGCATCCGCGTCGGCATGAATGAGGACGCCGTCTATATCGCCTGGGGCAAGCCCAACGAAATTCTCGAATCCGAAGGGCCGGAGGGCATGGAAACCGTCTGGCGCTACTACGGCTCGTGGACGGAGGAAACCCGCTATTGGACCTACCGCGAAACCCGCCGCAATGGCCAGCCAGTCCTCGAACGATACCTGGCCCGCGATTACCAGCCCCGCTCTTACGTGCGCGCGGAAATTGTCTTTCGCAAAGGACGGGTGGCCAGTTGGCGGATGCTCCCGCGGCCCCTGCCCTGAGCTGCCTCCCCTCACCGCCTGACTCGCCTCCCATGTCGCTGACGTTCATTTTTCTGGGCACGGGCACCTCCATTGGCGTGCCGGTCATTGGCAAAACGTATCCGCCCGCCTTCCTGGCCAATCCGAAAAACCACCGCACCCGTTGCTCGATGTACCTGGCCACGCCGCAGGTCAAGCTGGCCATTGACACGCCGCCCGATTTTCGGACGCAAATGCTGCGCGAGAACCTGTCCTACCTGGACGCGGTGTTGTTCACGCATGCCCACTCCGACCACGTCATGGGACTTGACGATTGCCGCCGCGTCTGCGTGGTGCGGCAGGGACCGTTGCCGGTGTACGCCGACGCCCCCACCATGGCCGCCCTGCGCCGCATCTTCAGCTACGCCTTTCACGACGGGCCCCATCCCAATGGTTATTTTGTCCCGGAGCCCCACCTCATCGAAGGCCCCTTTCACCTCGGCGATTTGCGCATCGTGCCGGTGGCCCTGCCGCATGGGCAGATTGGCAGTCTGGGCTTTTTGTTCTTCCAGAAAGGCCGCCTGCAACTGGCCTACCTCAATGACTGCAAAGCCGTGCCTCCAGCCGTCATGGAGCAGGCCCGCGGCGCGCGCGTACTGGTGCTGGATGCCCTCCAGCGCCGCCCGCACTGGACGCATCTTTCGCTGCCGGAGGCCATCGAAGTCGTGCGCCAAATTCAACCCCAGCGCGCTTATTTCACGCACCTGTCGGATGATTATGACCACGATGCCGCCCAGGCCGAGCTTCCCCCGGGCATGATGTTCGCCTACGACGGCTTGCGCGTGGAACTGGATTGAGCCGGCCCCGCGGGCGGCACCGGCACCTCCACAAATCGCACCCGCACCTCCTCCGGCGTGGCCTCACACAGGAAAAATCCCTTTTCGCGCGAGCGGTCGTGATTGTTGCGTTTCAGAGCGCAACAGCGGTTGGTGTAGGCCTGGGTCTGCCACACCGGCTTGCAGGTGTAACCGTGAAAATGGCCGCAAAAAACCGCCTTCACGTTAAAGCCAGCCAGTTTCTCCAGCAGCACATCGGCATTCTGCGGCCGATACCGCACGCCCGGCCCCAGCGGAAAATGCGTGAACACAATCGTGGGCGCCGCGGGCGACAGCCGCGATTTAAGCCGGTCGGCCCAGGCCAAAGTCTCTTCGGCAATGCGGGTGTTTTCATACTTCAACCCCTCGCTGGTATCCAGGCCCACCCATTGCCAGCCTTTGTAACGAAAGTAGTAATTGAGGCGCCGGGGGAAAAAGTACTTGTAATACCGCGGGCTGCCTGCCGCCGTGTAATCATGGTTGCCAATCACAGTGTAATACCGCAGGCCTGAATCATCCAACAAACGCCGCACCGCCGCCAGGTCTTCGCGGCGGCCCACTTCGGTCAAATCGCCCAGCACCAGGCATAATTCGGGTTGCAGAGCCCGCACTTGCTGCAGGACACCGCGCAAAAATTTTCCGCAATCAGGGGAGAGATAATGCAGATCATTGAGCACAGCAAAAGTGAACGTCCCCGGCGGCTCCGCCCCTGGTGCGGCAGCCGCGGCAGGCAGCCAGTGCCCCGCCATGATTCCGCCAACACTCAGACAGCGCAAGGCCTTGCGGCGTGACATGCTCATGCCTGAGCATCGCAATAATTGCCGGCCCCTGCAAGCCGCCGCTGAGAGATGAAATCATGGGACAAAAAAAGCGGCCCTCGTTCGAGGGCCGCTGAGAGGAAGAAACAGATACCCTGAAAAATTACGGCGTCAAAGCCCGTGGCATCTGGGTGCAATTGCTCAGGTTGCCATCAATGCTGCCGTCAATGTTCTTGGTTTGCAATTGGCGCACCAGGGCATTCTGGGTGAGCTGCTGCACGCTGCCGTCCGTCAGCACCGCATTCCCCTGGCCCATGTGCATGACGTCATCCGCCCAACGGGTGTTGAAACTGCCAGCGGGCGGCACTTTTAGCTTGATCACCGGCACGCTGCGGTTGGCCGGTCCGGCAGGACCGCCATTGCAGGTCCCACCCCGTTCACCCCCGCGAATGTTGCGGTCAATCGCCATGTGCATCACCGGACCTTTTTCCACCGATTCCAAATGCACGCCAAAGCTGACGGCATTGTCCAGATGAGTGCGAAGACTGTCGGTGCCGGTGCCGCTATTTTCCCAAGTGTTAATCCGGATGGCATCCGTATCGGTGGGGCATTGGATAACCTTGGGGTTTTGCAACTCATTGGAGGCTGCCATGAAATGGCCCCAAGCTCCCGCTGCTCCATAAGAACCGCCATCGGCGGCAATAACATGCCACGGAAAGCGCCCGTTGTTGTCATTAGCCCAAATCTTGAACGCCAGCCCCACCTGCTTCAAGTTGTTGGCGCATGCAATGCGCTGGGCGCGCTTTTTCGCCTGGGCGAGGGCCGGCAGCAACAGGGCCGCCAGAATCGCAATGATGGCAATCACCACCAGCAGTTCGATGAGGGTGAATGCCCCGCGGGAGGACTGGGTTGTGCGTTTCATAAAACGGTAGTTGTTGGATGTCTTCACTGTATCAGCAATCTCTACTGCCACGCAACAAAAAACAGCAAGTCATATACCAGTTTTTTCGCGGGTAATCCAGGAAGGCAGCCCCACTTCATTCATGCCCGCCCAACCATCAGCCAAAGGCTTGAAAAGACCCCTCCTGAAGTGGTTCAACAACCCGTGCTTGCGCTTCCCGTGCCTGCCCCAAAAACCAGCAGGCATCCGCTCATCACGGATGCCTGTGGCAGTCAAGACCTGCTCTGAAATGGGCCGCTCGCTTTTACGGCTTGACCACATCAATCTTGTATCCGGCTTGCAGCGCCGATTCCACCGCCTTTTGGAGGCTGCGGGCGGTCAATTGCTGCACGCTGCCGTCGCTCAGCGCGGCATTACCGTTAACCTCGTGCAGGTCCACGTTGCCGCTTTCCCAGCTCAGGTTGTTCCACGCGGTGATGGTGCCGTTCCCGCTGAAGTCCCGGTCACCCAGCATCAGGTTGTTCGCCTCAGAATCGCGCGATTGCCGGTTCACGAAGTAGCTCAGGTGCTGGTTGGCCACAAAGGTGACGTTATTGGAGAAGCTTTGCGCGGGATTGCGCCCCATATCCGCCGGGCACACGCAAATCTTGGGGTTGGCCAGCTCGTTGCCCGCCCAAATAAAGTAGTTGCCAATGGGAGTGTTGTTGGTCAACTGCCAGGGGAACCGGTCTTCGTTGTCATTGGCGAAAATGCGGAAACCCAGGCTCACCTGCTTCAGATTGTTCACGCAGGAGATGCGTTGGGCACGCTTTTTGGCCTGTGCCAGAGCCGGCAGCAGCAGAGCAGCCAGAATGGCGATGATGGCGATGACGACCAGCAGCTCGATCAGAGTGAAGGCCCCGAATTTTTGAGTGCGCGTTTGCTTCATAAAACCGTTGTTGTCTTCAGTTCGTTACGTCCGACGCTTAGGTACTAGCAAGCACGATGCCAGAATTGAAGAACTTTTTTTCCATTAAAGCCGTTATTTTCGCGCCCACTCCAGCGTGAAGACAGCGCACTTTGCGCGGAATTGACGCACTTTAACCTTCCTCACGGTAACTGGCTAACCGCCATACAACTACCGGTCTTCATTGGCATCCCTATTTAATTTCTAAACTGTTGCACAATAATGGGTTAGCTCAAAATGGCTATCGCCGGTCTCTGCCCCCGCGCGGGTGGTTATTCATTATGCTCCCTCGGCTCATTCTTTAACCATCCGCCCCTCGAGGCTTCGACCGCATGGCCGTCCCTGAAATGCACCTGCGCCTTGCAGGGATTCCCAGCTTACCCCAAAGGCAAAGCCCCAGCCCTCAACACTGACTCTTCAGACCACTCCGCCGCCGATGCGTGAAAAATTTTTGCACCCTGCGTCAATTGCCTGCCGCCACCCGTGACCCACGCAAAAGCTAGTAGCCGAACTTTTCCAGCTCCTGTTGCAGGCGCATCTGAAAAGCTTGGATATCCATCGGTGAAGGCCGGTACCCTTTGTTGGCAGGAGCAATCCCCAGGCGCCCATACTGGTCCAAATACCACTGGGCCTTCTGGCCATCGCTGAACGTCACCTTGCCGCTCAACGCCGCCCCCGGCATCGCCACCGTATCCAGGGAAACACTCACACTCCCCGTGCCACCCGGGGCTTCGGCTATCTCGGCATCGTCCTCCGCTTCGTCTTCCTCCGTGGCCCCTTGCTCGGCCGGTTTGGCCTCCCCCGAAGGAGGAGCGGGCGCCGGTGGAGACGGCGGCGGCTCGGCGTCTTTGGGCATGACTTGCAAATCAGACACCAGCAGCCGCACTTCCATGTACGTCATGTGCACGCCCAGCTCGCTGGCCAGCCGTTTTTGGATGTCGGAAAGTTTCAGGCCGTCTTCAATCCATTTCCTGACAATCGCCTTTTGGTCGTCGGTCAAATTCATGTGCTCAATGTGTGTGCCGTCTTTTCTCGCAGGGGATGTTGCCCCGAGGTGGCCAAAGTTGCAACCCCGCATTTTGGCCAACCTCCCCCGGGACCTGCCCGCTCGGCAATAATGGGCAAACAGGGGAGGCCAGCGAGGACTGTCCCCGGCCAGTCCGAAAATGGGGGCTTGCAAAGTGGCGGACTTGGGGTAAGTTTTCGCCCCTGTTGCGTCGGGCGGGACAAAGTGTCAAAATACCTTCAAGGACGCTTAAACGATAATGATTGACGATATTATATTATAGTATGGCAAGCGCAAACGATTTACGCCGCGGAATGGCCATTGATTACAATGGCGATATTTGTGTCGTTCTGGATACTCAGCATCGCACGCCGGGCAACCTGCGCGCTTTTGTGCAGGCCACCCTGCGCAGCATCCGCACGGGCAAATCTTCCGATGTCCGTTTCTCCTCCACCCAGCGCATTGACGTGGTGCCCATGGTCACCCGCAAGATGGAGTTCAGCTACAAGGACGGCGAGGACTACGTCTTCACCGACCCGGAAACCTACGAAACGGTGAATCTCTCGCCGGAGCTGCTGGGCGACGCCGTCAATTATCTGACGGAAAATGCGCCGGTAACGGTGACCTTCGTGGAAGGCAAGGCCGTCATGGTGGAATTGCCCGCCAGCGTGGTATTGACCGTCGTGGACGCCCCGGAGGGCATTCGGGGCGACTCGGCCAACAACGTCATGAAATCAGTGACGCTGGAGACCGGGCTGGTGGTGCAGGCGCCTTTGTTCATCAAGACCGGCGAGAAAATCAAAATTGACAGCCGGACGGGCAAGTACATCGAGCGCGCCTGACACGCCTCAGCTCACCGGTTCGCCGCAGGCCTTCATCCACGCCAGGATTTGCTCCGCTGACGTCCGGGGTTGAAAGCCCAGGATGTTGTGCTCGCTGTTCCACACCAGCCGCCAGCCCCGGTAACCGGGACAGTGTCGGCGCAGCCACGGTTGCACCAGAAACCAGGGCACAATCAAATCCCAGAATCCGGTCAGATAATACACCGGAAATTGGGTGCGCCGGGCCAGCGGGCGGTGGTCATGCGCCAGAATGATGTCGTACCGGCTCAAGATGGCCTGCCGGGCCAGCTCCTGAAGCTGAAAATCCTGATGCTGCTGGAGGCTTTGCTGCACATGAGCCGCCTGCCGGTGCCGCCAGCGCAGCAACCCCAAATAAGCCCGCAGCAAAGCTGCCACCGCAGCCATGGGCAGGCTCTGGTGGGTGCCACGCACCAGCCGCACTCCCCACATCAAAGGATATCGCACAAAGCCCCCCGCCAGCACCAGTCCCCTGGGCTGGAAATGCGGCTTTCCTCCGGCCTGCTGGCTCTCAGCACGGCCAATCAGCCCCCACGCCACCTGCGAGCCAAACGATTCCCCCAGCAACCACCCGGCGCCAATGCCTGCGCCCACCAGGGCGGCTTCGATGGCCTGGACATAATCCTCCAGTTTCCATGCCGGGTCACGCGGATACGCCAACTCCACCAGCCGCACCCGCCCCTGCAGCGCCAAACGCAGCCCGGCATTGTAATGCCAGTCGCCATGCAGCCCGGGTAGATAAACCAGAACGGGCGCCTTTGCCTCCCCCTGCACCTGCATTTGCAGCGATTCACCCATGCCCCCCACTGTACTCCCGGCGCCAGCCCAAAGAAATGAGGAAATCACCCCCCGCCCCGCCCCGGCGGAATAAATCCAATTTTTTTTTGAAACTTAACCCCCTTTCCTCCGTCTAATTCCTTGGACGTTGCGCAACAATGGCGGTAGCGCAATGGCGCAGCCAAGTGTCATATTAAAGGTTATGAGCCGCAAAGCTTTTCCTGTAGGTCATCGGCAGCACGCCGGCGGGTTCACATTGATTGAACTGCTGGTGGTGATTGCCATCATTGCCCTGCTGGCCAGCATGTTGCTGCCGGCGCTGGCCTCGGCCAAACAACGAGCCCAAACCATCCAGTGCATGAACAATATGCGCCAGATGGGCATTGGGTTGCGCATGTATCTGGACGACAACGATGGGGTCTTCCCCTTGCGCATGTACGGCCCGGCCTGGCCGGGGCGCATGAGCAATGAAATCACCAACCCCAAAGTGCTCGTTTGCCCGGCGGATGGGCCCGATGAACCCCATTCGGACGGCGCCACCCACCCGCGCAGCGACCCCGTGCGCTTTCCGCTGGATGCCGCGCCGCGCAGCTTCATCATGAACGCTTTCACCGACTACGTGCAGACGTTCCATTCCACCAACACAACTTATTACAAACAGGCCAATTCCCCCACGCCCATCCCGGAAGCTGCGGTCAAGCACCCCTCGGAGACCATTGCCTTCGGGGAAAAAGTCAACGAGCGTGGCGATTTCTTCCTGGATTACGATGGTTTTGACGACGTGGAAGTGCTGGCCCAGGGCCGTCACAACAACGCCCGCCGCCAAAACCTCGGCGGCGGGGCCAACTATGTCTTTTGTGACGGCAGCGCGCGGTTTTACAAATACGGGCGCACCCTTTCTCCGGTGAACCTCTGGGCGGTGACCGATTTATACCGCCTGCCCACCAGTCAACCCAACCCCTGACCGCCAGAGGGGGCTTGCCCTTATTGCTTCGCGAGGCCATGGCCGGCTGGGGCGAAATACGCTAAATTACCGCCATGCCGCTGGCGCGCCATAAACCTTTATTTTGGGGACTCGCGGGGCTTCTCCTGCTCTGGCTCGTGGCCTGGGCGGGCTTCGCCCTGGCCCGCCAAACCAAAATGACCGCCGAAAAAGTCGGCCAATACCTCCGCCAAACCGACCTGAGCCGCCTGCCCCCTTCACGCCGGGCCGCAGCCATTCAGGAGCTGGCCCAAAAACTCAATGCCCTCCCCTGGGAGGAACGGCGCCGCGCGCGTTTGGACCGGGAATGGCGCCGCTGGTTTGAGCAAATGACCGAGCCCGAAAAGGAAGCCTTCCTGGAAGCCACCATGCCCACCGGCTTCAAAACCATGATTGAAGCCTTTGAAAAAATGCCCCCGGAACGCCGCCAGCGCGCCGTGCAGGAGGCCCTCAAACGCCTGCGCGAAGCCCGGGACGAAATGGCCGCCAACGGCGAGGCCGCCGACACCAACCCGCCCCGCTGGGCCAATGACCCGGAAGCGCCGGTCATCAGTGAGGAATTACAGAAAAAAATCACCCTCCTCGGCTTGAAAACCTTTTACAGCTCCAGCTCCGCGCAAACCAAGGCCGAAGTCGCGCCGCTCCTGGAGGAAATCCAACGGCTCATGGAAAGCGGACGCACCTTTGGCGGCCGCCGCCCTCATCCTTGAACCCCGAAGTGAACCAGGCCCTCCAACCCCTCCGCCGCTGGCCGCCCATGCCACCCAACCCGGCCGCCTTTACCTTGTTGGAGTTGCTGGTGGTCATCGCCATCATCGCCCTCCTGGCCGCCCTCCTGTTGCCGGTGGTGACCCGCGCGCGCGAGGCCGGCCGGGCCACCGCCTGCGTCAGCCATTTGCGCCAGGCCGGCCTGGCCATCCAGATGTACACCCAGGACTACCACAACCGCCTTCCCATCATGCGCGACCAGCCCCCGGGCGCGCCGGCCACCAATGACCCCCCCGGCCCCCACCGCGTGCTGGCCCCTTATCTGGGCAACACGAATGTCCTGCGCTGCCCGTCGGATAACCAAGACCTCTTCCAAACCACCGGCTCCAGCTACAGTTGGAATAGTTTGCTCAATAATCAGCCCGCCGACCGCCTGACCGTGCTCAACCTTCCCTTCAACCCCCATCAAATGCCGCTGATGTTTGACAAGGAAGCCTTTCACGCCGCCCGCGGCGAGGGCAAAGGCATCAACTTCCTGTATGCCGACGGCCACATCAAAAACCTGCTCGTGCTGGAGGGAGCACGCCCATGAACATGATTGAACTGCGCGGCGTGAGCAAACGTTTCGGCCGCCGACAGGCCGTGGACGGACTCGACCTCGAAGTGCCGGCGGGCGAAATTTTTGGCCTGCTGGGCCACAACGGCGCCGGCAAAAGCACCGCCATTGGCATGATGCTCGGCCAGGTATGGCCCGATGCCGGCGAAGTGCGCCTGCTCGGACACGATGTCACCTCCAACCGCCGGCGGGCGCTGGAAAAAGTCGGCGCCATTTTCGAGACGCCCGCCTTCTATGATTACCTCTCCGGCTGGCGTAATCTGGAAATCCTCAGCTCTTTCACCGCCCCCACGCCGCGCCGGCGTATTCAGGAAGTTATT
The DNA here is from genome assembly GCF_024832785.1 of Fontisphaera persica. Lineage (GTDB taxonomy): Bacteria > Verrucomicrobiota > Verrucomicrobiia > Limisphaerales > Fontisphaeraceae > Fontisphaera > Fontisphaera persica. Next base: position 4,645,464 of record NZ_CP116615.1, on the reverse strand, counting down.
GAATGGGTCGGTTTGCAAGGGCGCGAGCATCACCCCGTGCGCACCTACTCCCACGGCATGCGCACGCGCCTGGCGCTGGCCCAAGCATTGCTGCCACAACCTGACCTCCTGATTCTGGATGAACCCGGCGACGGCCTCGACCCGGAGGGCATCCACGAGATGCGCCACACCATCCTCCGGCTGCGGCGTGAACTGGGGCTTACCATCCTGCTCTCCTCCCATCTGCTTAACGAGGTCGAGCAGCTCTGCACCCGCATTGCCGTCCTGCACCAGGGGCGCAAAGTCTATGAAGGCCCCCTGGCGCATGTCTGCCAGCCAGGCGACTGGTGGCGCTTGCGCACCTCCGATTTCGCGCGCGCCACGCAACTGCTGCAAACCGCCGGACTGATTCAAGACATGCGCGACGGCCAGGCCATCCAGCTCTCCCCGCGCGCCACCAGCCCGGAGGTGGTCCGCTGCCTGGTGGAGGCCGGCCTGCCGGTAATCGAAATCGCCCCCGAGGAGCAAAACCTCGAGCACTTTTATCTCGCCCTCATGCACCGCGAACGCGCCGCCGGGGCCATGGCGCGGTAAACGGGCCTCCTTATGTTATACCACCAATTTCGCGGCGAGCTGTGGAAGTTGTTTGGCAAAAAGCGCACCTACATCGGCTTTGCCATGTTTCTCCTCGCCCAAAACGCCATCAGTCTCGGCTTCAAATTCACCACCGCCACCGGCCACATTGAACGCTTGCTGAACCAGAATGGCTACCTGGCCGAGTCCTTCATCAGTGCCCTGACCATTGCGGTCATCATGATGGTCATGATTGCCATCTTCCTCCTCCCGCTTTATTCGGCCCTGGTGGGGGGTGATTTCGTAGCCAAGGAAAGCGAGGACGGCACCTTGCGCATGATTCTCTGCCGCCCCATCTCCCGCTGGCGCCTGCTGGCGGTCAAGTGGCTCGCCGGCTGTGTCTTTTCCGCGCTCCTGGTCCTGGCGCTCGGCGGCTTTGGCCTGCTGTCCGCCCGCCTCTGGTTTCCCTGGGGCGGCCTCTTCGTTTTCGCCCCGGAGCAATCCATCTTCAGCGTGTTCAACGCCCAGGACGGCTTTGCCCGTTACCTCCTGGCCCAGGTTTTCCTCATCCCCGAAGCCGTGACCATCATGACGCTGGCCTTCATGTTCAGTTGTTTCAACATCAAGCCCGCCGCCGCCACCATCCTGGCCATGTCCGTCGTGCTCATCAGCTTCATCCTCCAACACATCCCCTACTTCCGCGATTATCAAAACTGGATTCTCACCTACCACCTGAACATCTGGGTTTTCATCTTCGAGGAAACCATCCCCTGGTGGCGCATCGGCCAGTCCCTGAGCCTGCTGGTGGGATTCAACGCCACCTTTTTCATGATTGGCGCCACCGTCTTCCACCTGCGCGACATCAAAAGTTGATTCACCGGCCGCTCGCGGGGGCAAACTTGAGCTGCGGATTCATCTGCTGCAACAAGGCCGCCGTGGGCTCGCCGCCGAACTGCCGCCAGTACAGCTCCTTGAAGGGGTTAATCTTCGGCCCGACCGCCATTTCATTCACCAGGCACGGCTGGATTTCCTCCCACCACCGGTCATAAAACGCGGCCATCTTCTCCACCACCTCCGGTTGTTGCTGCGCCAGGTTGCGGGTCTGGCCGGGGTCCGCGCGCAAATCGTACAACTCCCATGTGCCCGCCGTCTTGCCTGCGCTCACCAACTGGTACGGGCCGTAACGCACGCTGCATTGGCTATACTTGGCTCCGGCGGCCTTCCCGGTGGGCCATCGCCCGAGATGGGTGACGAGGAAACGATCCGGCCACGGCGCCGCGGGATTCAGCAGCAGCGGCGCCAAACTGCGCCCGTCCCATTGACGGGCCACGGCCGCCGGCACTTTTGCCCCGGCGATTTCCAGCAACGTGGGCATGATGTCCACGTGCGCCGCCAGCGGCGCGATGTCCCCTGGCGGCAGCACGCCCGGCCAGCGCCAAAACGATGCCGCCCGCACCCCGCCCCACCACGGCGTGCCCTTCTGGCCGCGCATCCCCGCATTAAAAACAGACACCCCCTGCGTCCCGCCGTTGTCATTCATGAAAATGATTAACGTGTCGCGCTCCAATCCCCACACCTGCAGCCGCGCCAGCAGCCGGCCCACGTTGTCATCCAGATTGGCAATCATGCCAAAGAATTTGGCCACATTCGTGGGCACCCGCCCGGCGTAAAGCGCCTCATATTCGGCTGGCACGTCCAAGGGGGTATGGGGGGCATTAGGCGTAATCATGGTAAAAAACGGGCCGTGCCGGCGCGCCTCGTCCATCCAGGTGATGGCCCGCGTAAAAAAGACATCCGTGCAATACCCGGTGGTTTTGACAAAGCGCCCATTGTGCAATATCACCGGGCTGAAATAACTGTTGTCCGGCGCGTCGCCGCAACTGCCGGGGTAGGTCTGCCCGATGCCCCCCGCCCCATGAATAAAAAACTCCCCAAACCCGCGCCGGTCCGGCCAGTACTCACGCTCATCCCCCAGATGCCACTTGCCAAAAATGCCCGTCTGGTATCCCGCCTGCCGCAGCAGCTCCGCCAGCGTGACGGCGCCCGGAGCCAGGCGCTCGCGCTCATAAATGGTATGGGTGACGCCCGATTTGAATTCATGCCGGCCCGTTAAAATCGCAGCCCGGGTGGGCGAGCAGGTGGGGCTGACCAAGAAATCCAGAAACCGGCGGCCTTCAGCATGCAGGCGGTCCAAATTGGGGGTTTTCAGGACAGGATTACCGTGGCAGGACATATCGCCGTAACCCTGGTCATCAGTCAGGATAAGAATGATGTTGGGCCGGCGGCCGGCCAGCGCGGAAACGGGCGCCCGGCCCTCAGCGGCAGCCAAAGCCCAGGTCAAACCAGCCACCAAAACCAACGCCGGAAACAGGAGTTTTCGTTTCATGGATTTCCGGGGGCATTATTTGCATTATAGGCAAAACCGCAAAAACAAAATCCCGCCCCCGCGGGCAGGGCACGGGAAGGCTTCGGACACCGGCGGCGTGATAAATCGCTTGCGCGCGCCTGCGATTTGCATTAGCAAAAGGCCGTGCAACGTAAAAAAACCAACCTTAACTGAACGGATTCCCTTATGGCTTCTGCTGCATTTCCTCAAATCAAGAAAATCGAATACGAAGGCCCCAAATCCAAAAACCCGCTGGCATTCAAGTATTACAATCCGGACGAGGTGGTGGAAGGGAAAACCATGAAGGAACACCTCCGTTTCTCGGTGGTGTACTGGCACACCTTCCGCGGGCGCGGCGTGGACCCATTTGGCGCCGGCACCATGATCCGGCCCTGGGACGACGGCACAGACTCGCTCAAAAACGCCCAGCGCCGCGTGCGGGTCGCCTTCGAGTTCATGCAAAAATTGCAGGCGCCCTTCTATGCCTTCCATGACCGCGACGTGGCGCCGGAGGGAAAAAACCTGCGCGAAACCAATAAGAACCTGGATGCCGTCGTCAAGGTGCTCAAAGAGGAACAGCAGCGCACCGGCATCAAACTGCTGTGGGGCACGGCCTGCCTGTTTGCCCATCCGCGCTACGTCCACGGCGCCGCCACCAGTTGCAACGCCGATGTGTTTGCCTACGCCGCCGCGCAGGTCAAGAAATGCCTCGAAGTCACCCATGAGCTCGGCGGCGCGGGCTACGTCTTCTGGGGCGGCCGCGAAGGCTACTCCACTCTCTACAACACCGACATGAAGCGGGAGCTTGAGCACCTCGCCAAATTCCTGCACATGGCCGTGGACTACAAAAAGAAAATCGGCTTCCAGGGACAGTTCTACATCGAGCCCAAACCCAAGGAACCCACCAAGCACCAGTACGATTCCGATGCCGCCGCCTGCTTGAACTTCCTGCGCGAGTACGGCCTGAAGGACCACCTGAAGCTGAACCTCGAAACCAACCACGCCACCCTCGCCGGGCACACCATGCAGCACGAGCTGGAAGTGGCCGGCGCAGCGGGCGCCCTCGGCTCCATTGACGCCAACACTGGCGACGAGCTGCTGGGCTGGGACACCGACCAGTTCCCCACCAGCGTATATCTGACCACCCAGATCATGCTGACCATCCTCAAATATGGCGGCTTCACCACCGGCGGCGTGAACTTCGACGCCAAAGTCCGCCGTGAAAGCTTCGAGCCGATTGATCTCTTCCACGCCCACATCGGCGGCATGGACGCCTTTGCGCGCGGCCTCAAAATCGCCGCCGCCATCCGCAAAGACGGCCGCCTGGCGGAATTTGTCAAACAGCGTTACAGCTCCTGGGATTCCGGCATCGGCGCCAAAATCGAAAAGGGTGAAGTGGGCTTCGAGGAATTGGAAGCCTACATGCTCAAGAAAGGCGAGGCGGCCCCCAACACCAGCGGCCGCCAGGAATACCTGGAAAATCTCATCAACGAGTTCATCTGAGGTTGCCTCTTCTCGCCGGGAAACCTCCCTTTAACCACACGGCCGGGCCTGTCAGGCCCGGCCTTTTTCTTTGCTGAAAAGCGCCCAGCCAGCCCCCTGCCCCCCCGCCGGCCGGCAACCTCATTCCCCCGCCACCGGATAAACATCCAGCCGCCGGAAAAAGATTTCCGCCCCGTTGCTTTGCAGATAAATGCGCCCCGCACTGGGATAGGCCGATTCCCCGGCCAACACCGGCGTGTCATTCACCTTCACTCTCAACGTGGCCCCCAGCGCAATCACCTCCAGCGTATTCCATTCGCCATGCGGTTTTTCCAAATCTTCCTTGCCGCGGAAGCCGGTCTTGTCCACCACCTGCTCGGAGCCGGGGCGCTTGAACGTGTCATAACTCCGCACCTTGGTCTGGCCGTCCACCGTCAATTTGGCCCCCTCCAACACCACCACATCCCCCGTCTGCCCCTCGGCAATCTGGATTTCAATGGAGCGCATCCACACCTTGTCCTCCCCCACGCCATGAATGCACAAACCACTGTTGCGCGTGCGCTCCTTCCGCCGCCCCCACGTGGCCTCCCCCCACTTGAACTCGGCCACCAGCCGATAATTGGAGTAACTCCGGCGGGTGGCCAGGTAGCCCGTGCGCTGGCCGCTGATGCGCAACAGGCCATTGGTCAACGTGAATACTCCCTCCCTATCCGCAAAGGTGCCCTCCCGCTCCAGCCACGGATAAAACGCCGCCAAATCCCTGCCGTTCAGGAGTTGCTCCGGCTGCCGCACGGCCAGCGGCCGGTCCCGAAACCATCCCCAATACCTTTGCGTGTCGGCGGCCTGCCGCAATTGCGCCACCTTGTTGCTGTCCGCCCCCAAGCCCAAAAGCCACCCAAAAAACTCCTCGTCCGCCACCGGCGTAAGGACCGGCTGATTTGTCTCAGCGGCCGACGCCGGCCCCGCAGGGTTGGTCTGCCCGGCGGCCAGCCAGCCCAGCGCGCAAAAGCATCCCACCAGCATGCTCAGACCACGCAGGGCCAGAGCCCGAAAGCTTGCGTTAGAAATCATAGGGAAGGAATCGAATCATGCGGATGTAACCCGCATCATGCTCCGTGATGAGGATGTTGCCAAACGGGTCCAAAGCTATGGCGCGAATCTCGCTCACCTTGTATTCATTGGGCGTGTCATAAAACCACCGTCCATCCCCGGCATGGGATTCCCCGGCTTGATTCACCGCATCGCCGTTGAGCAGCCGGTAAATGATGCCCTCGCCATCCACATACGCCACCTGGCTCCCGCGGTCCGTCGCCAGCAAAAAGGCGCCCGTGGGCAGAAACGCCACCCCCCGCACCTGGTACAAGGGACAGTTGGTGGCCGGAATCCCGTCGGTAATGAACCCGGTGGTGCCGTTGCCGGCAATGACTTCACGCGCCGAGCCGTCGGGGGAAAAGCGGTACACCAGATGCTGCCCGCGCACCGTCACCACCAGCCGCCCCTGCGGGTCCATGGTGATATTGCCCAAGTCCGGCGCCAGCACCGCAAAATCCGTTACCTGCTGGTCCGCCGCCGTCCACCGCCGCACCCGGTCACTGGTGCAGTAATACACCACCTGCTCATCCTCGCTCACCCACAAGCCACGCCCGCCAAAGATGGGACCGTTGGGGTCCGTGAACACCGTCCGCATCATGCCATTCGTGTCCAGCCGCCGGATTTTTCCATTGTCCATGTCCAGGATATAAACCACCCCGTTAGTCAGCACATACAAGCCGTTGGGATGACTCAACGCCACCGCCGTGCCGTTGGTCAGGTAATCCGGCCCGTTGCCCCACGCATTCGGCCCGGCCAAACCCGTCCCCGCCACCGTCACAATCGTCCCATCCGGCCGGATTTTCCGGATGCCATGCGCGTCCTTGTCCGCAATGTAAATGTTGCCCCAACCATCCCCCATCGCCATGTGCGGACGGGAGAGCTGAGCCGCCGTGGCCGGCCCATTCTCATACGCCGGCTGCCACTTGTTCACATCCGCCGTGGTCACGCCGCCCGCGCCGGCAATGGTTTGGAGGATGGAATAACAACGGGTAAATCGCGCAAACCCCGCCGCACCACCCGACAAATCCACCGCGCGCACACGATAAAATCCTTGCGGCCCCTCCAGGGTAAACTGCAGCCCCAATTGCTCCTGCACCGAGTAATAACTGCGCCGGGGGGTCCAGAGGGGATTCGCCTCCAGACGGCTGGCCTGCTCCAGCACCACCACGCCGTTGGTGAAGGCGCCCTCCACGCGGCACTGCCCCGTGGGCGTGGGGGGCAGCATCACCAGCGGGCCTGCCTGCACAGCGCAGGCGAGGCCCAGCCACAAAAAACAACTGGACTTCATGCGGGGCAAGATTTACCTGGCCCCAAAACAGTACAGCACGCCGTCATCCGCGCCAATCACAAAACGGCCCTCCACCACCGCGGCGGCCCCTTTAATCGGCCTCCCAATCTCGTAACTCCAAAGCTGCCGGCCATCGGCCAGTGCCAGCACATACACCAAACCATCATCCGACCCCACCACCACCTTGTCCCCCGCCACCACCGGCGAGGCATCCACCTTCCCGCGGGTGGAGAAGGTCCACCGGCCCTGGCCCGTTTTGGCGTCCACGCAATGCACCCGCCGGTCACGCCCCCCAAACACCACCCGGTCCCCCTTCACCGCCGGCGAGCCAAAATAACCAAAACTGCGCTGCCGGTAGGTCCATAGATTGGTGCGCTGAGTGAGGTCCATGCACAAAAAAGCATTCTCCGCCTGCCCCAAATAAGCGCGGTTCTCGCTCACCGCCACCGACCCCGGCACAAACGCCGTGGCGTCCAGTTGCGCAATCTTCTCGCCCTTCTGCAAATCCACCACGTGCAGCAGGGCGTCGCAGCCCCCAAAATACGCGCGCCCATCCGCCACCGCCGCCGCCCCGTTGATGTAATTGCCGGTCTCATACACCCAGTTGGATTTGCCGGTGGCGGCGTCCACGCAATGCAGCCGGTTGTCGTGGCTGCCCACCAAAATGACCGTGCGCCCATTCACCTGGGCATAATTGGCGCCGCCGGTGATTTTTTCCTCCGTGAGATACTTCCAGAGCACTTGCCCATCACTGGCGCGGAGCGCGTACAGCGCGCCATCGAAGGCGCCAAAATATAACACGCCCTGGTGATACAACGCCGGCGCTTCAATGCTGTTGCTCGCCTTGTAACTCCACACCGGCGCGCCGTTGCTCAACCACAGCGCGTGAAATACCCCATCGCCCGCCCCGAAGAAAACCTTGCCCTCGGCTATGGCCGCCGCCCCCTTGATTTCCCCGCCCGCCTTGAACGTCCACAACAGCTCCGGCCGCTCCGGCAACTGCGCCGACGTCACGCCGGTCAATGCCGGATTGCCTTGAAACATGGGCCATGTATCGGCGGTCTGGGCGTGCGCGGCCATCACCCACAGGCAGGCTGCCCCAACCTGCAGCCATGCCCCCACTTTGCTGCCATGCCATGTGTTCATCGTGCGCTTATCCTACCATAAATTGGACGCTTTCGCAGGGCCGGATGCAAAAAAAATCAGGCCGGTCCGGGGACCGACCTGTTGCCTGCACCGCCGCCTTTACGACGCTTCCGCATGCCGTTTCCGCCGCGAATAGGCGTGCGTGGCATAGCCGTAAAAGACTTCGGCCGCTTCCATGAACGTTTCCGAAAGCGTTGGATGCGGATGGATGCACGCCGCCAAATCATGCGCCGTGGCTCCCATTTCCACCGCCAGCACCCCTTCGGCAATCAATTCCCCGGCCCCGTGCCCCACAATCCCCGCCCCCAAAATGCGCTCGCTCTCCGGGTCAATAATCAACTTGGTCATTCCCTCCGTCTTGTCGAAGGTCATCGCCCGCCCGCTGGCCGCCCACGGGAACTTGGCCACCTCCACCTTGATGCCCTTCTGCCGCGCTTCCTCCTCCGTCAACCCGCACCACGCCAGCTCCGGCTCGGTGAAGACCACCGCCGGAATGACCACATCCTTGAACACGCTGGCCTCGCCGCAGAGGCTTTCCACCGCCACCCGCGCCTCCTTGTGGGCCTTGTGCGCCAGCAGCACCCCGCCCGCGATGTCGCCAATGGCCAGCAACTTCGGGTCGGTCGTCTCCATCCGCTCGTTGACCTTGATGAATCCCTTTTCATCACGAATGACCCGCGTGTTTTCCAGCCCAATATCCTCGCCGTTGGGCACGCGGCCCACCGAAACCAGCACGCGGTCGTACAGCTCCTCCACCCGCTCGCCGTTCACGTCCATCAGGACGCGGATTTGTTTGCCGGCGGTGGACATGTCCAGCACGCGGGTCTTCACGCGCAGCTCCCGGAAATTCTTTTTCGCATAGTTGACCACCGGACGCGCCAGGTCCGGGTCCGCGCCCGACAAAATGTTGTCCAGCGCCTCCACCACCGTCACGCGGCTGCCCAGCGCCGCATACACCGTCCCCAGCTCCATGCCGATGTAACCGCCCCCAATCACCAGCAAGTCCGGCGGAATGTCCGGCAATTCCAGCGCCTCGCGCGAGGTCATCACGCGGGGATTCCCCAAATCAAAGGCCCGCGGCATGGCCGGTTTGCTGCCCACGGCGATGATGGCTTTGTCATAGGTCAGAAACTTCTGCCCCTCGGGTGTCTCCACCCGCAACAAATCCGAGCTTTCAAAATACCCCCGCCCCGTCATGACCGTCACCTGCCGCATTTTGGCCAGGCTCGCCACGCCATTGCCCAGCCGCTGCAACACGGAATCCTTCCAGGCCCGCAGTTTGCCCACGTCAATGCGCGGCTCGCCAAAAACAATGCCGTGTTCGGCAAAGGTTTTCGCCTCCGTCAGCACCTTGGTGGCGTGCAACAAGGCCTTGGAGGGGATGCACCCTTCATTCAGGCACACCCCGCCCAGCCGCGGCGATTGGTCCACCAGAATGACCTTCTTGCCCAAATCCGCAGCGTAAAACGCCGCCGCATATCCGCCCGGGCCGGCGCCCAGGACGACCAAATCAGTCTTGATAGGTTCCATAAAGTGAAACACGCCATCGCTTGCGATGGCCGGTTGGTTGGCTCGCGGATTAAATTTTCACCCAATCCGCCGGGAAATTCTCCAGCAACGCCCGCAATTCCGTGATGAACCGCGCCGCCTGCGCCCCGTCCACCAGTCGGTGGTCATAGGACAGCGCCAGCGGCAGCAGCGTGCGCGGGGCCAGCGAGCCCTCAGGCTGCACCACCGGTTTCAACGCCCCGCGGCCCAGCCCCAGAATGGCGCACTCCGGCTTGTTGACGATGGGCGTAAAATGCCCGCCGCCCAACGGGCCTTGATTCGAGATGGTGCAGGTGCCCCCTTGCATGTCCGCCGGCGCCAGCTTCCGCTCCCGCGCCTTGTTGGCCACCTCCACCAGCGCCAGCGACAACTCCAGCAGACTCTTGCGGTCCGCATCACGAATCACCGGCACCAGCAGCCCCGCCTCGGTGTCCACCGCAATCCCAATATGGTAATAATTCTTGTACACAATCTCCTGCGTGGCCTCATCCAGACTGCTGTTGAAAATGGGATGCTTCTTCAGGACCGCCACCAGCGCCATCATCGCAAAACCGGTCAGCGTCAGCCGCGCCCCCTTGGCCTCATAGGCCGCCGCATACTGCTGTCGCAACGCCAGCACCCCGGTAATGTCCGCCTCATCAAACTGCGTCACCTGCGGCAGCGTGTTCACGCTTTCCACCAGCCGCCGCGAAAGCACCTGCCGCAACGGACTGAACGGCGCGCGCGTCACCGGCCCCCATTGCGCAAAGTCTATGCTCACCGGCGCCGCCGCCGGACCGGCGGCGGCGGGCGCGGCCGGGGCGCTTCGCCCCTTCTCCGCCGCGCGAATCAGGCCCTGAATGTACCGGCGCAAATCCTCCATCACAATGCGCCCGCCGTGTTGCGAGCCTTTCACCCGCCGCAAATCAATGCCCAGCTCGCGGGCCAGCTTGCGGATGGTGGGCGAGGCGGGCGGCGTGAAATACTGCTCGGTGCTCTCCACCGTGGGGGTCGCTTCGGCTTCACCCTCCTCCTCCTCGACGGGCGCCACCTCCTCCGCCGGCACAGGAGCCGCCGGGCGTGCCGCCGTGGCCCGCGGTTTGGCCGCCGCCGGCGCAACGGCCGAAACGGTGGCGGGGGCCCCCGCGCCACTGACCGTCAAAATCACCATGCCGGGAGTGATTTTATCCCCCACCTTCACGCGGATGGACTCCACTTTCCCGCCGGCGCTGGCCGGAATCGAGGCCACCGCCTTGCCGGTCTCCAGCTCAATGATGTTTTGGCCCTCGCTGATCTCGTCACCCACATTGACCAGGATGCTGACCACCACGCCCGATTCAGCGCCTTCGCCCAGATTTGGCAGCTTGATGTCCATACTCAAAGCTCAATTGATGCCTGTTGGCCAGACCGGACGCCGCCCGGCTGGCAAACCTCAAGGGGGAATCAAAGCCCAACTTTACCCCTTCTGGCAAATGATTTTCTTTATCCATCCACCCACGCGGCCGGCTGGCCTCCGCAACCGGGGCGCACCAGCGGCCAATACCCCGCCCTCCCCCCCTGATAGGCGCTCGCTGCGCCCGCCGTCATTTTTCCAAAAAAACCGCTTGTCAAAGGGGCTGTTCGTGGTAATTTCCCGCACTCTATTGGATTTTGACTATGAAGTCGGGAATACATCCGAAATATGTGGACGCGGAAATCCGTTGCGCCTGCGGCAATGTGATTAAAACCCGCTCGACCAAGCCGACCATCATCATCGGCATCTGCAACAAGTGCCATCCGTTTTACACCGGACAGCAGAAGTTTGTGGACACCGCCGGCCGCGTGGACAAGTTCCAGCAGCGTCTGGCCAAGACCCAGGCCGCGCAGGCGGCCGCCGCCGCGGCCACCAAGAAGAAGCGGAAATAGCCTTTCTCCACCCGCGCGCCCGCAAGGCTCCCCCCTTGCGGGCGTGGTGTTTTTACCGGCCATGGATTTGCGGCCTTTTATCGAAAAGTTTGCTCAACGGCTGGCGGATGTGGAGGCCCAACTGGGCGACCCGCGCGTCTTCGACCAGCCCCAGCGCGCCCAGGAGCTCGCCCGCGAGCACGCCCGCCTCAAGGAATTGACCGCCGCCGGCGCCGCCTGGCTCAAGGCCACCGCCGACCTCGCCGCCAGCCGGGACTTGTTGCGCTCCGAACCCCCCGGCTCCGAGCTGGCTCTGCTGGCCCAGGATGAAACCGCCCGCCTGGAAAAAGAGCTGGAGCGTCTGACCCTCCAAATCCAGCGCGGCCTCCTCCCCCCGCACCCGGCAGACTCCCGCAACACCATCATGGAAATCCGCGCCGGCGCAGGCGGCGCCGAGTCGGCCCTCTTTGCCGCCGATTTATTCCGCATGTACACCCGCTACGCCGAGGCCCGCGGCTGGAAAGTGGAATCCCTGGACTCGAATCCCTCCGATTTGGGCGGCTTCAAGGAAATCATTTTCAGCATAAGCGGCACGGACGTGTACCAGCGGCTCAAATTTGAAAGCGGCGTGCACCGCGTCCAGCGCGTCCCGGCCACCGAAGCCCAGGGCCGCATCCACACCAGCACCGTCACCGTGGCCGTGCTGCCCGAGGCCCAGGAAGTGGACATCGAAATCAAGCCGGATGAGCTGGAAATCAACGTGTGCCGCGCCTCCGGCAAGGGCGGCCAGGGGGTGAACACCACCGACAGCGCCGTGCAAATCATCCACAAACCCACCGGCCTGATGGTCCGCTGCGCCGACGAACGCTCCCAGCAGAAAAACAAGGCCAAGGCCCTCACCGTCCTGCGCTCCCGCCTGCTCGAACGCAAAATCGCCGAGGAAAACGCCAAATACGCCGCCCAGCGCAAGGAACAAGTGGGCACCGGCGAGCGCAGCGAAAAAATCCGCACCTACAATTTCCCCCAAAACCGCGTCACCGACCACCGCATTGACCTGACCATCTACAATTTGCAGGTCATCATGGACGGGGAACTGGACACGCTGATTGACGCCCTGTTGCGCGACGAAGTGCAGCGGAAACTGGCCGCTCTGGACCAAAAACTCCAGACCGTGAACGGTTAACCCCCCGCCTCCCCCTCAATCAAACCATTCGTCCGCCGGATCAAAGGCGGGCACCGGAATGTTCAGCAGGGTCAGCCGGCCCACGGCACGATGCCGGCAGCCGGGCTGGATGTAAATGGCCGTCAGCGGTTTGACGGGATAAAGCTCCCCATCCAGCTCCACGTGGCCCTCCCCCTCCAGAATCACATAAATCTCCGTCATCTTCTTGTGGTAGTGGGCCTTGGCATCGGACTCAATCTGGACGATATGCACACTGGCGGCGTTGCCGCTTTCCGCAAACGCCCGCCGGGCATGGCCGCACGGACAGCGCACCGCCGTCAGCGCATCCAACTGGGCCATCTGAAATCGCTTCATACCCGGGGAGGAATTATGGTTTCACGCTGTTTTTCTGCCGGAGCAGCGTGTCCACATGCCGGCAGACCTCATTTAACTCCCGCGCATTAATGGCGCCCGCCACATAATGCGCCGCCGCGTTGCGCAACATGGTGGCCTCCACCGACGGCAGGTTTTGGCAGACCGGCTCCAAAATCTTCGCCAGCACCCGGGCAAAGGTGTTGCCATTGAAAAAGGCGAATGGATTGGCCGCATGACAGCGTCGGCACAAGTCCAGAAACTCGCGGAAGGTCATCCGCTGCTGCCGCGCCGTCTCCCACCACTGCCGCGTGCTGTCATGGCCCGGCCCCGGCCGGTGCGGGGTCTCCGGTTTGGCGCACAATTCACGGTTGATTTCCCCCACGGTTTCCCAGGGGTGGTCCGCCAGCCAGGCTTCTTTGGTATTCAGTTCCACGGCAATTACTTCGACATTATTTCAGCTCCCTCAGGGCAGGGTGCCGGGGAGCAGTCCCAGCTTAAATGCCACCGGGCCGCAGGGTCAATACGCTTTCGTTTGACAAATGAATGTCCCTTGGGGACATTCGTCCAACTTTTAGCATGAACATGAAACTATCAGTTGCCAGAATGACCGCAAAAGTCCCGGCCACCCTCGTGGCTTCCCTGGCGGCCGTCACCTTGTTGTCAGCCGCCTCGACTCCCGTGTGGGTCTATGAAAATAAATATGAATTGGTGATAAACGGCGATTTTGATGGTGATGGCCGCCAGGACGTCGCCCTGGTGGACCGCCCCACCGGCAACTACCGCATCGGCTACCAACTGAAAGACGGCCAGCTTACCTGGGCCATGGCCCGTCCCAGCCGCATCCTTTATGTCACCGGCCTGAGTGCCGGCCGCTTGTTGGACGCCGGCAAAGACGCCCTGGTGTTCTCCAGCGCCGATGGCGCCACCGTCCACATCGTGGATGCCGCCGACCTCAAAGTGGCCGGCCGCATGACCGTGGTGAAGCCAGACTGTCTGGGGCCGGCCACCGTCGTGGCGGTGGACATCGGCGGCGCGGGCAATACCCCCGAAGCCGACCTCTTTATCAACAGCATCTACAACGTGGACCCCGTCAACCTCTCCACCCTCTTCCGCAACACCGGCGGGAAATTATCTCAAATGGCCGAGGTCGAAGCCCCCGGCGCGTTAAGCGGCGCCCAGCGTATCGCCCTGCAGGACGGCGGCCCGGAGCTGATTGTTGCAATCATCCCCGGCAAGGAAAAATCCTCCCTCGTCTTCCTCTCCCTGGCCTCCGGCAAACCGGAAGTGGTCTCCAAGGCCGATGACCTGCCCGGCAACGCCGCCTTCGCCATGGGCCGCTTTGGCAACACCCTCGGCGCGCTCGTGTACAAACCCGGCGAGCCCGCCCTGCACTATCGCCCCCTCGAAACCACCGGCGGCAAGCCCGCCCTGGGCAAGGCGGCCGCCTTCAACCTCCCGCGCGCCATCCACCAGATTTTCGTGGCCGGCCAGCATCTGCTCGCCATTCACGGCACCAACGAACCCGCCGCCATCTATGCTTTCGACGGCGCCAAGGCCCCGGTGGAAGTCCTGAGCATCACCCCCAAACCGGGTGAAATGGTGACCGGCGGTTTTGTGGCCGGCCCCGTCTTGGGGGCGTTGTTCCGCATCGAAAAAAGCCGCTTCAAATACTCCACCCGTTTTGAGCTGTACAGCCTGGCCGGCGGCAAAGTCACCCCGGCAAGTGGCGGTGACCTGCCCCCCTGCGAAGTGACCGATGCCTTCCTCGTCCCGGAATTGCACCGGATGATTTCCGCCCATCTGGACATCAAGGACGAGGCCGCCATGGCCCCCTACACCAACACCATCCCCGGCAGCCCCGTCAAATACGTCATGCTCCCCATCAAGGGCGGCGAATTCCTCATGGGCAGCCCCGCCAACGAAAAAGGCCGCAAACCCGATGAAGGCCCCCAGCACAAGGTCAAGGTGGACTCCTTCTGGATGGGCAAATTTGAAGTCACCTGGAACGAATACGAGCTGTTTATGTATCCAGACGACGAGAAAAAACTGCGCAGCGATTTCCCCACCAATCCCGAGCGCGACCGCCTGTCCGACCAGATTACCCGGCCCTCCAAGCCTTATGTGGAAATGAGCTTCGGCATGGGCAAGGATGGTTTCCCGGCCATTGCCATGACCCAGCACGGCGCCAACAAGTACTGCATGTGGCTCAGTTCCAAGACCGGCCACTACTACCGCCTGCCCACCGAGGCCGAATGGGAATATGCCTGCCGCGCCGGCACCACCACCGCCTATTCCTTCGGCGACGATGAAGCCAAACTCGAAGAATATGCCTGGTTCGAGAAAAACAGCGAGGAAGGTGGCGACTGGAAATACCACAAGGTGGGCCTCAAAAAACCCAACCCCTGGGGACTGCACGACATGCACGGCAACGTCGCCGAGTGGTGCCTCGACCAGTACCTCCCCGATTATTCCGCCCGCGCCAACGGCGCCGTCAACCCGTGGGTGGTGGCCACCAAACCGTACCCCCACGTCGCCCGCGGCGGCAGCTACGACTTTGAAGCCGCCGCCTGCCGCAGCGCCGCCCGCATCGCCTCCACGCCCGACTGGAAGGCCCAGGACCCCCAACTGCCCAAGAGCGTGTGGTACCTGACCGACGCCAAATTCATCGGCTTCCGCCTCGTCCGGCCCCTCAAGCTCCCGCCGCCGGAAGTGATGGAAAAAACGTGGATTAGCGGCGTGGAAAAAGATTAAACGCGGCCGCGCGAATCTCGCCCGGCGTTGCCGCCACCGCGGTAACGCCGGTTTTTTTTGGACCGCGTCAGCGCGCTCAAAGTTGACCCCTCCCCTGGGACGGGATGGGGCTGGACTTCACTCCGCCGGCCGCCAGCGGCGCAGCGCCTGCACCAGCCCCTCGATGGTGTGCTCCCTCGCCTCCACCGTGGGCGTGACGTTCAGCCGCTGCAAGGCTTTGGAAGTTTCCGGACCAATGCTGGCTGTTTTAAGCCGCGGAAATTGTGCCAGGCAGGCCGGCAAATCAAACCGCGCGTGAAAATGCTCCACCGTCGAGCTGCTGGTGAAGGTAATCCAATCCGCTCCCTCTTCCTTGAACCGCTCGGCCGCGCCGGTCACATCTTCCGTCTCCGCCACCGTCCGGTAACAGGCCACATCATCCACAATGGCCCCCATTTCCGACAGCAGACGCGGCAGCTCGGGGTTGGCCGTTTCAGCCCGCAGCAGCAATATTTTCAAATTTTCCACGCTGCCATGCTCCCGAATCGCCTGCGCCACCTGCTTGGCCAGGTATTGCCGCGGCATGGCGTCCACCCGCAAATGCAGCTCCTGTAATTTGGCCGCCGTCGCCGGCCCGATGGCCGCCAGCCGCACATTGCCCAGCGCCCGCACATCGCCAAATACCTTGAAAAAATAATCAAAAAAGGCCGTGACCCCGTTGGGACTGGTGAACACCAGCCAGTCATAACACCCTATCCCCTCCAGCGCGTCCTTCAAATCCTCCAGTTGCTGGCGGTCTGTCAGCGGAGCGATTTTGATGGTGGGAATCTCCAGCACATCGGCCCCCAATTCCAGAAGCTGCCGCGAAAGCTGGCTGGCCTGCTCGCGCGTGCGCGTCACCACAATCCGCTGGCCAAACAGCGGACGGTGCTCAAACCAGTTCAACCGCTCCCGCAAATGCACCACCTCGCCAATCACCGTCACCGCCGGCGCGGTGAATCCCCGCTCCGCCGCCAGGTCCGCGATGGTGGCCAGCGTGCCCACCAGCGACTCCTGCCGCCCCGTCGTGCCCCACCGCACCATCCCCACCGGCGTCGCCCCGTCCATGCCATGCCGCATCAATTCCTCCGCAATCTCCCGGATGCGCTCCACCCCCATCAAAATCACCTTCGTTCCCGGCGTGCGCGCCAGTTGCGCGTAATCCAGAGACGTCCCCCCTTTGGTGGGGTCCTCGTGGCCCGTGAATACCGTGAAGGAAGAGCAGCAGCTCCGGTGCGTCAGCGGAATGCCGGCGTAGTTGGGCGCGGCATAAATGGACGAAATGCCCGGCACCACCTCAAAAGGAATCCTGGCCGCCGCCAGCTCTTCGGCTTCTTCCCCGCCCCGGCCAAACAAATAAGGGTCCCCCCCTTTGAGCCGCACCACCGTTTTCCCTTCGCGCGCCTTTTGCACCAGCAACGCATTGAGCTGCTCTTGCGGAATGGCGTGCGCCCGGGCCCGCTTGCCGCCATAGATGATTTCCGCCGTGGGCGGCGCCAGCCGCAACAATTCCGGATTCACCAGCGCGTCATAAACCACCACATCCGCCCGGCCCAGCAGCTCCGCGCCGCGCAGGGTCAACAATCCGGCATCTCCCGGTCCTGCCCCCACCAAATAAACTGTGCCTGCCGCTTTCACACCCCCAGTCTAGGCGCGCCCGGCCCAACGCGCAATGCCCGCTTTGGCCCCTTGCCTCCCCCATTTTTGCGCGTGACAACCGCCGGGCCGCATGGTCTAAACGCAGCCCATGAGTCTGGAAACGGATTTCGTGCCGGCGGCGGAAAAAGATTCCCGATGGCTGATGTTGGTGTTGCATGGCCTGGGCGACAGCATGGAAGGCTACCGATGGCTGCCCGAAGCCATGGGGCTGCCCTGGCTGAATTACTTGCTGGTCAATGCCCCCGACCCCTATTTCATGGGCTATTCCTGGTTTGATTTCCCGGGTGACCCCATGCCCGGTGTGCGCCGCAGCTACCAGCTCCTGGCCAGTCTCCTCGACGCCCAGCGCCAGGCCGGCTTTCCCTCCCCCCAAACGTACCTCTTCGGCTTCAGCCAGGGCTGCCTGATGACCTGGGTCACCGGCGTGAAATACCCCCACCGCCTCGCCGGCTGTGTCGGCATCAGCGGTTTCCTGCCCGACCCCGAGGCCCTGCTGCGGGAAAAATCGCCCCTCGCCCACGAGCAGCGCTTCCTCATCACCCACGGCACCCTGGACCCCCTGCTACCCTTCGCCGCCGCCAAGGCCCAGGCCCGCCAGATGCAGGCCGCCGGCATTCAGGTGGAATGGCACGAGTTCGCCAAGGCCCATACCATCGCCGGCGAGGCCGAAATGGCCGTCATCCGCCGTTTTGTCGAACGCTGCCGGGCAGCTGCCGGTTAACCCGGAGCTTGCGGGATGCCTGAAAGCCGGTATGTTGGGGGCGGGGAGGCGCTCAGCGCGCGCTGGTCAAGCAGCCGCCGTTGGCGTACAGTGTCCCCTTGTTATCAATTAAATTAGAACATGGAATCGTTATCGGGAAAAACCGGGATTGTGTTTGGTGTGGCCAATAAACGCTCCATCGCCTGGGCCATTGCCCAGGCCTGGCATCGCGCCGGCGCGCGCCTGGCGTTCACCTACCAGGGCGAACGCCTCAAGGACAATGTGACCGAACTGGCCGCCTCCTTGAGCGCCGATACCCTCGTGCTGCCCTGCGACGTCACCCGCGACGAGGAAATCCAGCAGGTGTTTGCCACCGTGGAAAAACATTTCGGGGGGCTTCACCTCCTGCTGCATTCCATCGCCTACGCGCCCAAGGAGGCGCTCGAAGGCCAGTTCGTGAACACCTCGCGCGAGGCCTTCCGCATCGCCCATGACGTCAGCGCCTACTCGCTGGTGGCGCTGGCCCGCGCTGCGGCGCCGCTGATGAAGGACGGCGGCAGCATATTGGCTCTCAGTTACTACGGCGCGGAAAAAGTCGTGCCGCATTACAACGTCATGGGCGTCGCCAAGGCCGCGCTTGAAGCCTGCACCCGCTACCTCGCCTATGACCTCGGCCCGCAAAAAATCCGGGTCAACTGCATCAGCGCCGGCCCCGTCAACACCCTGGCCGCCCGCGGCATCGGCGGCTTCACCGACATGCTGAAACACTACGAGGCCAATGCCCCCCTGCGGCGCAACGTCACCCTGGAGGAGCTGGGCGCCACCGGCCTGTTTCTGGCCAGTGACGGCGCGGCCGCCATCACCGGCCAGGTCATCTACGTGGACTGCGGCTATTGCATCATGGGCATGCAAACCGCCGCCGGCGGCTCATGAATCAGCCTGCCCCCAACCTGTCCCAGCTCAAGGTGGTGCGCGACCACAATCGCGCCTTCGAGGAATATCTCTACGTCTATCCGGTCATCTCGCGCCGCTCCCGCGGTCTCTCGCTGGGGGTGAATTTGAATCCGGACAAGCGCTGCAATTTTGACTGCATCTACTGCGAGGTGGACCGCCGCACACCCCCGCGCACCACCGTGTTGGACGTGCCCCGGATGCGGGAGGAATTGCGCGACCTCGTCCGCCGTGTCCGACGCGGCGAACTCGCGGGGCTGGGCCGGTTCGCGGAGGCGGCCGACCTCACCCGGGACATCAAGGACATCGCCTTCAGCGGCGACGGCGAGCCTACCATGATTCCCAACTTCTGCGAGTGCGTGCAGGCCGTCGTCGAGGTGAAGCTTGCCGAAGGGCTTGCCCACACCAAAATCGTGCTCATCACCGATGCCGCCGGCCTCGATAAAGCGGACGTGCGCCGCGGCCTTGAGCTGATGGACCAGCACCAGGGCGAAATCTGGGGCAAGCTGGACGCCGGCACCGAAGCCTATTACCGCCTGGTCAACCGCTCTCCCGTGCAGTTTGCGCGCATCCTGAAAAATCTCCTCGAAACCGCCCGGGTGCGCCCCATCGTCATCCAAAGCCTTTTCCTGCGCGTCCACGGCGAGGTGATGCCGGAAGCGGAGCTGCTGGCCTACTGCCAGCGCTTGCAGGAGCTCGTGCAACAGGGCGCGCAAATCAAGGAAGTTCACGCCTACACCGTGGCGCGGCCCACGCCGGAGCCCTTTGCCACCGCCCTGACCGCCGGGGAATTGGAAGCCATCGCCCAGACCATCCGCGCCCGCACCGGCCTGGTGGTGCACACGTTTCCCTGATTACCCCCCCACCAGCCGCCGCAGATAACCTGCCGGCTCCGCCACCCCCTCCCGCACAATGGCCGCCGCCCGCTCCGGCGTATCCGCCACCGCATAGATGCGCAGTTCATCGGCGTTGCCCGACGGACGCACATGCGCCACATCCCCGTTGGCGAAATAAAGCCGCAAACCGTCCGTATAATTGATTCGTACCAGCGCCCCAAAACCGGCCTCAGGCGAAAAAATCCCCACCAGCCGCGCCCGGGCCTGTTCCAGTTGCGCCTGCAACCCCGGCGAAACCGGCAGCAACGCGCCGTCCGCGTTGCGTGTGACCAGGTGCCCGCCGCTCCAATCCGCCTCCACCACCTGCGGGTCCTCCGGTTGCAACGGCTGCAGTGCAGCCAGACTGGCAGCCCGCGGCACCTCCGCCAACAGCCCGGCAGCGCTGTAACGCGCCGGCAGTCGCGCAAACAGCTCGCCCAGGGAAACCCCCTGCTCCCGCGCCGCAAACAAACAACACAACAACGGCAAAAAAGCGTCCCGCGTGGGCAGGGCGGTCAGCACCTGGCTGCCCCGTCGGAAATCGGAGGCCGTCAGAAAACCTCCATTCGCCTCCCAGCCGCACACCCGCGCCTTGCCCTGCGCCCGGGCCTGTTCGAGCCCGGCAATCACATACGGTGAGCCAATGCGCGTCTTGGGCTGGAGGATTTCCCGCAACGGCCCGCGGTCCACCGCATCATTGCAGGTAATCGGCACCACCACCGCATCAGCTTGCAGGTAGTGGGCGGTAATCATGCCCAGCAAATCACCCCCGAAAAATTTCACCCGCCCTTCCGGCGTCACCCCCAACAGCAAGGGCCGGTCACTGTCGCCGTCCGTGGACAAAATGGCGTCAAACCGCCCGTGCTCCAGCGTGGCGTTATCCAGCAGCGATTGCAGTTGCTGCAACAGGCCGGGATGCACATTCTCCGTGTCCACCGCCACAAACTCCTCGCTGCGGCCCACCGGCACCACGGCGGCCCCCAGCGCCTGCAACACTTCCACCAGCAAATCCCGCCCCACGGCCGAATGTTGATACACCAGCAACCGCATCCCCTGCAGATTGCTGCCCGAGAAAAAATTGACGTACCGCCGCGCATACGCCCGGCGGCCCGCCGGACTTTCCAGCGGCAATTCCCGCGGCCCGCGCTTGAACATCCCGGCCTCATCAAACAGGGACTCGTGAAAGACCTGCCGGTACAGGCGGTCCCGCTCGTGCGCCACCCGCTGCAAAATGGGCGCCTCGTCACTCTTGCGCAGCTCTCCCCGGCTGGAATAGGTCTTGTACCCGTTGCGGTCAAAGGGAATGTGGCTGCCCGTCACCATGATGCAGCCTTTCTGATGATGCAACGCATGCGCCGCCAGCGCCGGCGTGGGAATCGGCCCCAGGTTCAACGGCGTCATCCCGGCATCTTCCGCCGCCTGCACCACCGCCTGGGCAATCTCCCCGCGTCCCCCCAGCTCCGGCACCCGCCGCGTGGAGCTGGGGCGCAAATCATAGGCAAAATAAAACTGGTCTCCGCGCAGGATGCCCCCCTCCGCCACGGGCAGGTTTTGCAGGTACCGCAGCTCGGCAAAAACATTGAGATACACCTCCAGTTGCGTCAAATCCACCACCTTGCCCCGCCGCCCGCTGGTGCCAAATTGCAGCGGCACCGGCTCGTAATTCAAAAAGCCTCGCAGGGAGGTGGGAGGATATTCACTCGCGCTCATGGCGTTTCCGGCGGATAAGGCGAAAGGCGCAGGGGCGACAGCGGCGCGCCGTCCGGCTTGACCAGCCGCGCGCAAAAGCCCCAACCCGAGGTCCATTGGGTGATTTTCAATAAAATCGCATTCCAGCCGGGCTTGAGGGCGAGGTCTGCCTTGAATTCGCCCGGCTTCACATCGCCACCACGATTGGCGCTCAGCACCACCTGTCCATTAAACCAGGCCTTCAGGCCATCGTCGGCCCCCAGTTCAAGCCGGGCCGGTTGGGCAGTCTCGCTGTACACCCACACCCGCGCATAGGCCACCCGGTGGTCTCCCGGAAACAACCCCGCCAAATCCACCTGCCACGGGCGCTCCTTGAGCGTCCCCACCGCCGCCATCTGCCACGTCACACTGACGGGCGCCGGATTCTGCTCCGGCGGAAACACGTGGTCAAACAACGCCTGCCCATCCTTGCCCTCGGCGGTGAAAGGCCCCGCCACCTGCCAACCCAGCAAATAACCGCCGGCTTTCTCCAGCGTGTCCAGCAATTCCTTCGCGGCTTTGCCGGACGTGGGCGAGGCAGACAACTTGCCCAGGAGCCGCCGCGCCGCCTCCGGCCACGCACCCGCCAGCCGCGGCGCCAGGCGCAGGGCAGCCTGCTCCGCTTCCGCCCGCACCGCCGGATTGTCCAGCAGCGGCTCCAACAGTTGCAGCGCCTGCTCGTGCTGCAAACCCGACATCGCGCTGATGATGAGTTTCTTCTCCGCGTCACTCCGGGCCAGCGCCATGGCCTTTTCAAAGCGCCCCGCCGCCTGCGCCGGCGTCCCGCCCCCTTGTCCCAGCAGGCGGGCCGCGCCCCGCAAGGCCAGCACCCGCTCCGTGTTTTGCGACGCCTGCCGCGCCTCCTCCAACAGCACATCCACCGCCGCCGCGTCCGGCCATTCCGCCAGCGCGCGCAAGGCCGCGTCCCGCAGCGCGGCATGCTCCTGCCGGCGCTCGGCCTGCAACACCGCCAGCGCCTCCGCGCTGCCACAGGCCGGCAACAGGCGCAGCAAAGAAATCCGGCTCTCCACCGCCGCCGCGCCGGTCTTTTGCAGGGCCTCCCGCACCACGGCCACCCGGCGGGCGGGATTGGGCTCACGCTCCAACATTTTAATCACCGTGGTCTCGGCATCCTCACGCGCTGCCCCCGCGCGCACCCGGGTTAATTGCTCCACCAGCCCCGGCAAGTCAGCGGGCGTGGCCACTCGCCCCAGCGCGCGAAACGCTGCCCGCGCAATGGCCAGGTTCTCACTGGCCGCCGCGTTTAACATCACCGGCACCGCCGCCTTGACTCCCCGCCGTCCCGCAGCGTTCATGAGCCCCGGCAACGCCGCCGGCGGGCTGGTTTGCAGCGCCTGCACCAGCGCCTCATCCACCTGCGCCCCGCCCGGCAAACTCGCCAGCGCCATCTCCACCGTTTGCTGTTCCGCCGCCGTGGTGTAACTCACCAGCGCCTGCACCAGCACCGGCACCGCCGAGGCATCGCCCACCTGGGCCAGCGCCTTCACCGCCGCCTGCCGCACCGCCGCCGCCGGCGCCTGCGTCGCGTCCTTGAGCGCCTGCAATGCGTCCGCATCCTTGCGCGCCGCCAGCGAGTCCAACAGCAACACCTGCTCCACCGTCGCCAGCCGCGGCAGCTCCGCCGCAAACAACGCCGAAACGCCCCGACCGCTCATGTTGCGCACATGATAAATCGCCGAGGGCTTCAGGGCGGCATCCGCGCCGCGCATCACCGCCAGCGCCCGCTGCTGGCCGCCGTCCGCATCCAGCCGCAACAATCCTTCCAGTGCCGCCCGCCGCACATACACCGGCTGCGTGCCGGCCAAGAGTTCCTCATAAATCGCCGCCGCCGCCCGCGCGTTGCGCGCCCGCGCCGCCGCGTCCGCCGCCGCCAGCGAGGCCTGCACGGCCACCCGCGCCACGCTGGCCTCCCCGCTGCGCCGCAGCTCGGCCAGCGCCTCCAACGCCGGCGCCGAGGCAATTTTGCCCAGCGCCACAATCGCCGCCTCGCGCAACGCCGGCTGGCTGTCCCGCGTCAGGGGAACCAGCGCTTTCACCGCCGCCGGCGCGCGGCGATCCCCCAGTGTCACCACGATTTGCTCCCGCGCCGCAGGCGGGGCCGTTTCCAGGGATTTCAAGAGCAGGTCGGTGACCTTGGCTGACGGATTGGACGCCAGCGCCAGACAGGCGATGCCGGCGGTCTCCGGCTCCTTGAGCATTTCGCCCAAGGCATTCAACGCGCCATCGCTGCCCAAAATGGCCAGTTGCGTACAGGCAAACCGCCGCGCCTCAAAAGTCGCCTGCGGCGCGAGCAGCCGCACCAACGCGCTCTCCACCGCCGAGCGCCGCGAGCGGTTGGCCACCGCCTCGCGCACCGCCGCCTCAAGCTGGCGCAGCGGCTCGACATTCCGGCCCGACTGATACGCCATGGCCTCCGCCACCGCGCGGTCCAAATCCACCACCGGCGCCGCCGCCGCCGCCGCCGCCGCGGCCAAGCACGCCAGCACCAACGTCCATTGCACCGCCTTGCCCGCCACGCCCGGGCGCCGTTGAGTTGTCCTTGAGACGAACATAAATTGAATCCTCAGCAAGTTTCCCACTTCACCTTTACACCCGCCACGGGGCCCGCGGCTGCCGGTACAACATCCGGTTGGCCGCCTCGTCATCAAACACCTCCTTCACCGGGTCCCACCGGAGCTTTTTGCCCAGGCGCGCGCTGATGGTGGTGGCCTCGCAAATCGTTTGCGCCCGATGCGCCACCTCCGGATTGCACAGCGGCTGCTGCCGGCTCTTGATGCAATCCAGAAAATTCCGCACATGCGCCCCCGCATTGGCCCAGCTCACCCAGCCGGAGGTTTTCGCGTCCAGAATGGATGCCGGCTGGGCCGTGACCACATCCGTTTCATCGTCCACCTGAATCCAGCCCTCCTCGCCAATGTAGCGGATATAGCGGTCCTTGAACGCCCCGCGCTGATACAGGATGCCCTGCACCCCGTTGGCGTAACGAAACTTGAACGTGCCGGAAATTGCCGTCTCGCTCATGAACTTTTGCGGATCGGGCCACACCAGATCCGTCGCCTCAAACTCCACCGGCCCCGTGTCATCCGTGCCCAGCACCCATTGCATCTGGTCCGTGTAATGCGTCCCCATGTCCGTGTGCATCCCCTCGCCGGTGTCCCAGAAATACGCCCAGCCATACACCCGCCCCGGCACAAACGGCCGCCACTGCACCGGCCCCAGCCACATGTCATAATCCCAGCCCGGCGGCACGGGTTTGGGCTCCTCATGCGGCACCGTCCCCCCTGTCCACACCTGCATCTCCACCGTGTGCACCCGCCCAATCCGCCCCTGCCGCACCATCTCCCGCGCAAATTGATACGACTCGGTGCTCCGCCGCTGCGTCCCCGCCTGATAAATCGTCCCGTACTGCCGGCACATGGTCACCAGCTCGCGCCCCTCCCGGATGGTCAGGCTGATGGGTTTCTCGCAATAAATGTCCTTGCCCGCCCGCGCCGCAAACATCGAGGCCGTCGCATGCCACCGGTTGCCCGTCGCAATCAGCACCGCATCAATGTCCCGCCGCGCCAGCAACTCCCGGAAATCCGGCATGTCCGCGCAATCCTTGTTGCCGTAAAACTGGTCAATGTGATTCTTCGCCAGCTTCCGCCGGTCCGCCCGCGCATCCGATACCGCCACAAACTGAACGTCGGGGAAATTCAGAAAATTGGGCAGAATGAACATGGCCCGGTTACCCATCCCGATGCCCCCAAAAACAATCCGGTTGCTGGGGGCTACGGCACCATTGAGCCCCAGCACCGAGCCAGGCAAAATCAGCGGCGCCGCCAGCGCGCCAAGACTGGACAAAAACCCCCGCCGGGTGCACTTCCTTCCCTCTGATGAATTTGACGTCATAATGCTGGTCACGTTTCCGTTTATGGGAACTTGTCTACCCCTTTATCCCCTTTGCGCCGCGCCGGGTCAAGCCTCCATCCATGGCGGCGCCTCAGCGCACGCGCCCGGCCCGGTGAACCTCCCGCAAAACCCGCCGCCTCCAACTCTCACCCCCCGCCTGCCGTGCTCACCGCCCCCGAATCAAATGATGGTCCCGTCCGGAATCACCGCGTTCTTGGGGATGATCACAATGCCATCGCGGATATAGTACAGCGGATGGTCCACCTTCTCCGGTTTCCCGCTGGGGCTGATGACCACGTTGTCCCCGATGCGCGCGTTCTTGTCTATGATGCAATTCTCAATGCGCGTATTCTTGCCAATCCCCATCGGCGGCTGCCCGCGCGCCTGGTGCTCCGCTATGGACTCCGCCGACTCATAAAAGTCGCACCCCATCAACACCGTCCGGTGCAGATAACTCCCCGAGCCGATGATGCTGCGCAGCCCAATGACCGAATAGGCAATCGCCGCGCGGTTGATGATGCAGCCATCGGCAATGATTGCGTGGTCAATCGAGGCCCCATTTATCTTGCTGGGCGGCAAATAACGCGGGCGGCTGTAAATCACCGCCTGCATGTCAAAAAAATTGAACCGCGGCAGCTCGCTCGTGCAGTCCAGATTGGCCTCAAAGAAATTCCGAATCGTCCCAATATCCTCCCAATACCCCAGAAACACATCCGCATACACCCGATGCGTGCTGATCAGCGCCGGAATGATGTGTTTGCCAAAATCCGTGTGCGGCGAATCCATCGCCTCCCGCAGCGTCGCCCGGTTGAACACATAAATCCCCATGGACGCCAGAAACAGCTCCTCCCCGCTCTTGATCCCGTACCGCCCATAACTCGCCGGGTCCAGCCGCAACCCATCCTGCACCGCCGGATCCTTCGGCTTCTCCACAAAATGAATGATGCGCGAATCCGCATCAATCTGCATGATCCCCAGCCCGCTGATGTCCCGCCGCGGCACCGGCGTGGTGGCCACCGTCACATCCGCCTTGTGCTCCACATGCCGCCGCAAAATGTCCTGAAAATTCATCCGGTACAACTGGTCCCCCCCCAGAATGATCATGTAATCCCACGGATGATTGTCAAAATGCGTCCAGTTCTTCCGAATCGCATCCGCCGTCCCCTGGTACCACGACGTGTTGGTCAGCGTCTGCTCCGCCGCCAGAATCTCCACAAACCCGCCGCTGAAATGGTCAAACTTGTAACTCCCGTTGATGTGCCGGTGCAGCGACGCCGTGTTGAACTGCGTCAGCACATAAATCCGCCATAAACCCGAATTGATGCAATTGGAAATGGGGATGTCCACCAACCGGTACTTCCCGGCCAGCGGCACCGCCGGCTTCGAGCGATCGCGCGTCAACGGAAACAAGCGGGTGCCCTGGCCCCCGCCCAGCACCACCGCCAGCACGTTCCTTGTTCCAATGGGCAGATGTATTGGCGCTTCTGGCATAGTTGCATAGCAGCACGTTTCTGTGCGGCGCACCTACTCTAAAACACCCTCCCGCCCCTTTCAAGGACATTAGCGCAAAAAATCCCCCACAAACCAGTTGACCGCCAGCCCCCCACCCGCTACATTGCTTCGCCTGTATGGAGCCGCGCTCCAGAGTAGCTCAATGGTAGAGCAGCCGGCTGTTAACCGGCGGGTTACAGGTTCGAGTCCTGTCTCTGGAGCCATTCTTTGTCCGCCGCCTTTCTTCCTCCGCTGGCAACCCCACCCATCACGTGCCACCGCGCCACCGCTGCCGACAGCCCTGCCCGCCAGACTCAAATCACCAACAAACGGCGGCGGGGAAAATAACCAACCCTGCGGTTCACGAACAGGGCGGTGCCCAGGATGCCCTGCGTGTTGGCCATCAGCAGCGCCGTCCCCAGCAACTGCGGCAGCCGCCCGCAGCGCAGGGTCATGGAGACGCTCCCCAGCGACATGGGCACCTGGTAGGTGTCCGTCTCAAACTGGCCAAGGCCCGGATAGAAATCCGTCACCCGCCCCGCCGCCGGAAATGTCGCCAGCGAGTTGTCCTGAAAGTAGGAATACTGCGCTCCCGTATCCAAAAACATCCGATGCGGCCGCTGGCCCACGCGGGCAGTCACGATGGGGATGCCCATGATGAAGTCATCCACCGGCACCCGCACCCCCTCGTGCGTCAGCTCCCCCGTGGTAAGCGCAAGCTGCCCGCCGGGCACATCGAAAAGGAAATCATAGCGGCCCAGCACATCCGCCCCAATCAATCCCACACAAGGCACGCCGATGAAGTGCGAAAAGGCTTCGGCCGTGAAGCTAAGATAATCCGCCGCCACGTCGTAGCGTGTACCGGCGAGCCGCAACACCCGCGAGGGGCTGAAGCTGATTGGCGCGCCGGTGTCCACCAACCACAACCCGTCCTCCAATTCCAGGAAGAGGTGCTCGTTTTGATATTTCAGGGGTAGATTTGGCATAAGCAGTTTTTTTGGGGGGCGCACCAAGCCTGCCCGCATGTTGCTGACCAGTTGGGCTGTCTCTTTATTTAACCTCATCATAAACTGCCTCTTGCGGATGACAAGCACATTTCGCCTCCCCCATCATTAGAAAATTATCCTCCGGGCGACCCCCTGCCTCCGGGGAGCAGTGTCCGGGGGGATGCCGCCGTTGCTGAGCAGCCAGATGCCGCGGCCAAAGGGCCAAGGCCGTGCCTGGGGAAGATTGGCGGTTGAGGCACTCAGGCCGCAGGGCCTGATTTCGAGGCGGCGCGGTTCTCCTGCCAGGATTTCAATACGGAAGCGCCGATGGAAAGCAGAATGATGGAGAGCACGACGGCCAGGGAAACGGTGGTGGGTATTTTGGTGCCAGGCCACAAGTTGAATTGCTCCTGGACCCATGGCAGGAGCATCTTCAGGCCAATGAACACAAGCACAAAGGAAAGCCCCGTCTTCAGGTAACGGAAATAGCGAATGGCCCCGGCCAGCAGGAAGTAAAGCGAGCGGAGGCCGAGGATGGCGAAGACGTTGGAGGTGAAGACGATGAACGGTTTCTGGGTGATGGCGAAAATGGCGGGGATGGAGTCCACCGCGAAAATAAGGTCTGTGGTTTCCACCATGAGCAGGACCATGGCCAGGGGGGTGAGGGCCACGGTCAGCCGGCCCGAGCCATCCGCCGCCGGAAGGCGCACCATGAATTTTTGCTCATGAAAATCCTTGGTCACCGGGAAGAGCTTGCGGGCGAGTTTGAGGACGGGATTTTTCTCCGGATGCACGCCTTCATCAGCCACAAACAGCATTTTGATGCCACTGAAAATCAGGAAGGCGCCCATGAAGTAAAGAATCCAGTGGTAGCGTTTGACCAGCTCGCTACCCGCGCCAATCATAATCCCGCGCATGATTAACGCGCCCAAAATCCCCCAAAACAACACCCGGTGCTGGTATTTTTCCGGCACGCGGAAATAGGCAAAGATCATGGCAATGACGAAGACGTTGTCCATCGAGAGGGAATACTCGATGACATAGCCGGTGATGAACTCCACCGCCTCCTGCCGGCCACGCCAGTAATACACTGCCCCGGCAAAGAGCATCGCCATGGAAAACCAGACCGATGTCCATGCCATCGCCTCCTTCACCTGCACCACATGGGCGTGTTTATGAAACACCCCCAAGTCCAATGCCAGGAAGAAGATAACAATGGTAATGAACCCTATCCAATGCCAGACTGTTATTTCGGCCAACGCCAGCATGGCTTATATTAATGACCTGAAAGGCTTCAAATGCCAAATTTTTTACCTGCGGCTTCCCGGACCGGCTCGCGCGCCGGGGCGGTGGGGGGTTCAATAATTTGCCCGCCGCCGCGTCCGCCGGGGAGCGCGTTTGTCGGCCTGCCCCGCCGGACCTCAAGCCGTGCGGGGACGTGACACCGGCGTTTCGATGGCCACATTGGTGGCCAGAGTGGGCCGCTCTCCCTTGTTCAGCCACAACACCAGCGCTCCGGCGATGTAGATCGAGGAGTAGGTGCCGGTGACGATGCCCACCAGGAAGCAGAACGAGAAGTCGTTGATGACGCCGCCGCCAAACAGGTACAGCGAAAGGGTGGCCAGGAAGACGGTGCCGGAGGTGATGATGGTGCGGCTCAAGGTCTGGTTGAGTGCCTTGTTCATGATTTCCAGGAAGCTGCCCCGGACGCCCAGCTTCAGGTCTTCGCGGATGCGGTCAAAGATGACGATGGTATCGTTGATGGAGAAGCCGATGATGGTCAAAATGGCGGCCACCACCGGTGCGCTGAGTTGCCGCCCAAAGATGAAGAACACCGCCATGGTCATCAGGATGTCGTGCAACACGGCCACGATGGCGCCAATGGCGAAGGAAAACTCGTAGCGCATGGCCACGTACACCAGAATGCCCAGCAGCGAAATAAAGATGGCTATGGCGGCGGACTTTTTGATTTCCTTGCCCACGGTCGGCCCCACCTTGTCCACCCCCATGACCTTCCAACCAGCCTGCGGAAAGGCCTTTTTCAGGGCGGCTACCGCGGCCTCACCCTTTTCATAAGGCGTGACCAAGGTCAGCGTTTCCTCATTCGAGCCGATGTCCTTCTGGTATTGAATGTTCACATCCCCCATGCGGATGCGGTCCATTTCCTGCCGGATTTTGTCCACCTCCACCTTTTGGGCGAAGGTGAGGGTCAGGCGGTCGCCCCCGGCGAAATCCACGCCGTAGATATGAGAGCCCCGAAAGATGCCCACCACCAGGCCGGCCACGATCAGCGCCCAGGAGGCAATGAAGGCTGGCTTGGCATAGCGCATGAAGTTGATGTTCGTGTTGTGAATCAACTGCAGCATGGGCAGCGACTTGACGAGGTTGAAATGAATCATGGCATCGAAGATGAGGCGCGTGACCACCAGCGCGGTGAACATGCTGGCGCTCACGCCAATGGTCAGGGTCACGCCGAAGCCCTTGACCGGGCCGGTGCCCATGTAAATCAGGATGATGGAAGCGATGAGGGTGGTGACGTTCGAGTCCAAAATGGTGCTGAAGGCCTTTTCATAGCCCGCCGCCACCGCCCCGCGCAGCGACTTGCCCGCCGCCAGCTCTTCGCGCATGCGCTCGTAGATAAGCACGTTGGCGTCCACTGCCATGCCGATGGTGAGGACGATGCCCGCAATGCCGGGCAGGGTCAGGGTGGTGCCGAAGCTGCACATCACGCCGAGCAGAATGATGATGTTCAAGATTAACGCCACATTGGCCACCAGACCGGCGAGCAGGTAATAAACCAGCATAAACGCGCTCACCAGCACCACGCCAATCACCGCCGCCCGGAAGCCCTTGCTAATCGAATCCGCCCCCAGGGAGGGGTCCACCTCGCGGCTCTCAATGATTTTTAACGGCGTCCGTAGCGGATTCTCCAGCACGCTGGCCAGTTCCACCGCCTCTTTCTCCGAAAAATTGCCCGTAATCTGGCCGCGCCCGCCCGTAATCGGCGTCTGGATGACCGGCGCCGATTGCAACTGCCCGTCCAGCACAATCGCCAGTTGCCGCCCCACGTTTTCCTCGGTGATGCGGCCAAAAATGTCCGTGCCCTTGGCGGTCAGGCTGAAGGCAATCTGCGGCTTGCCCGTCAAGGGGTCGCGGTCAAACCGGGCCTCCTTGATGTACTCGCCCGTCATCACCGCTTTCTTGGCCACCAGATAGGGAATGGCAAGCTCCTTGCCTTCGCGCGTTGAAACTTCCTTCAGCACTTCATAGCCGGCGGGAATAATCTCCTGCTCCAGCAACTCCTTGCTCTCCGGATGCACCAGTCGGAATTCCAGGTACGCCGCCTTCTCAATCTGCCGCCGGGCGGCTTCTTTCTCGTCCTCGGACAACCCCGGAATCTGCACAATGATGCGGTCGGCGCCGGCCGGCTGGATGATTGGCTCGGCCACCCCAAACTTGTCCACACGGCGCCGCAAGACCTCAATGGCCTGCGCAATGGCAATGTTGCGCTCTTCATCGCTGCGCTCGCCCACCTGCGACAGGTAATTGGTGTCCAAACCCACCAGAAACGACGTGCCGCCACGCAAATCCAGCCCCAGCTTGATTTTGCCCGCCGCCTCGCGCTGCAACTGCGCCAGAATGACCACCGTCATGTTGGACGCGCCCACCTCCTTGCTCACGTTCACATAGGGGAAGTAGTTGGTAATCATCCGGTCGCCAATGGCATCCCGCAGGTTGCCAAACGCGCGCAGCGGGTTCTTGGCGTTCAACTCGCGGGCTTTTGCCACAATGGCCTGAAAATTGGTGTCCGTATTGACGGCGCGCGCTTGAAAGTGCTCCAGCAAGTCCCGGCCCGTGGGCGGATACATTTCGGCCAGCGACCAGGCCACCACAAACACAATCAACAAGAGTTTCCAGAGATGACTTTGCTTCATAGGACAGGATTAAGCTCCAATGCTTGCCAGTTCAGACCTCCGCGGCGCCCGCGTTTATTTCTTCGGGGGGGCCGGCTCCTCCTCGGCCGCGGCCTCGCCCTTCTCCAACACCTCCGTCACCGCGCCACGGGTGATTTCCAGCTTGGCGTCGCCGGAGCGCAGCGTCAGCGTGCGCTCACGCACCGTGAGCACCGTGCCCACAATGCCACTGGCCGTCAGCACCTTCATGCCGCTCTTGAGGTTCTTCTGCATGTTCTCCAATTCCCGCTGCCGCTTGGTCTGGGGGCGGATTAACAGGAAATAGAACACCACAAACATCAAAATGATGGGGAATAAATTGACCCACATCGGCGCCGACGACTGCGTGCCCGGCGGGGTCGCTCCGGCCAATAGCCCCATGGTCATCATCAACATATTCAATCAAATTAAGCTGCCTAATTTACGGGCTGCCTCGCATTTGGCAAGCCCTCATATCGCGCCAGCCTCCGGCGGGCGGAGGCTGTCCTGGCGGGCGCGGGACGGGCGTCCTTCCGCGCCCCCGGTGCTTCAGGCCAGTAATTCCCGCGCGGCCTGCGCCATCCGTTCAGCAGTCAAGCCGTAATGCTGATACAAATGCTCCGCCACATACGCGCTGCGGCCAAACTCGCCCGGGATGCCGAGGGATTTCATGCGATGCGGAATGCCGGCGCACGTCAGCGCATGGGCCACCAGCGCCCCCATGCCCCCCACCACCTGGTGGTCCTCCAGCGTGACCACCCGGCCCCCGCACCGTTGCACCGCCGCGCCAATCGTCTCCACATCCACCCGGTTGATGAATGGATTGTTGATTACCGTGGCCTGAATGCCCTGCTCCGCCAGTTTCTGGCCCGCCGCAATGGCCTTCTCCACCAACACCCCACAGCTTATCAACACCACATCCTTCCCCTCGCGCAGCACCTGCGCCTTGCCCCAGGGATAGGCGGCCCCCTCCACCCAGCGCAGAGGGTAATTCTCGCGGCCCACAAAAAAGACGTAACTCTCGCCGTCCTTGCCGGCCAGCCGGTCAGCCGCCTGCCGCCGGATTGCCTCGTACATCAAGGCCTCGGCCTCATCCGAACAGGAGGGCGCAATCACCACGGTATGCGGAATCGCGCATGTCGCCGCAAAGTAAGTCGTGGCCTGATGGGACGCCCCATCGGCGGCATCCTGCAAGCCGATGTGCGAAAACACCGCGATAACCGGGGCCTGGGACAACGCGGCCATCGTCAACGGCAGGTTGCCCTTGGTGATGCCAAACTGGCCAAACGTGTCGGCAATGGCAATGAAACCCAGCTTGGACAGGCCCGCCGCCACGCTCACCATGTTGGCCTCGGCAATCCCCACCTCCACCCACCGGTCGGGAAAACTTTTCTGGAACAGGCTCATGCCCGTCGAGCCTTGCACGTCCGAGGAAACACTGAACACCGGCAGCCCTTCGGTGGCCGCTTTCACCGCGGCCTTGGCCAGGCCGGACTGCACTTTGTCCTTTTTCACCGCCGGCGCCGCGGAAGCTGCCGCCGCCGCTTTGGCTTTTTTGGCGGCCTCTTTCTGCTCCCAATCCGCCCGCAGCACCGCCGCCCACCGCGCGAATTCCTCCGGGGGCTGGCCGCCGTAGATTTCATTGACGAAATCCACAATCTTTTCCGCGTTGTTCAGCGGGAAACCATGCCCGCCCGCCGCATTTTCCATGGTGGCCTTGACGCCATAACCTTTGATGGTCTTGACCCAGACACATACAGGTTGCTTGGGGTTGGCACGCGCCGCCTCCATGGCCGCCTCCATGGCCTGATACACCGCCTCCAAATCATGTCCGTTGGCCACCTTGAGGACGTTCCACCCCAGCACCGCCATGGCCTCCAGACTGGGCTGCATGGAAAAGGCATCCTTGCTAATCCGTCCAGACAGCTTGGTGTCATTGTCCGAAATCACCAAGACAAAGGGGTTCAACCGCCCTTTGGCCGCCAGCCCCGGAATGGAGGCATACGCCTCCCGCGCCTCCCCTTCCATTGAGGCGCCATCCGAGGCCACGCACAAGGTCACCCGGTCATTGCCGGCCAGCTTGTCCGCCATGGCCAGGCCCTCCGCCTGGCCAATCGCCGAGCTGAGCGGGCCATTGCTCAACAGCACGCCCTCCGGGTTCAAATGCGATTCGCCATGGCCGGTAAGCTTGCTTTGCAGGCTGCGGAAGCCCTTCAAATCCTCGAAGGTCATTCCGTCAAAACCATAGAGCGCACGCAGGGCATAGATGCCGTTCTCCGCATGGCCAGCGTCGTTCACGTAATTATAGGCCGCATGCCAGGGACGCCCCTGAACGGCAAACATGATGCCGTGGAGCGCGGCGTTAATCTCCGCAAACGCCGCCGGCCCCCCCCAATGGCAGGCGGCGCCGCCGTTCACGGCATGAATGTTCATCAAAGCCACCAGCGCGCGCGTGGCCCGCGGGTCTGCCAGCACCACCGGCTGGCCGGCGCGATTGCGGACGGTAACCGAGTACTTGGGAGATGGGGAGGGAGTGCCCGCCAGGCGGGAACGCAAAGCCAGCGGTTTCAACGGCGGCGCTTCCACCGCCTGCACAACTGTCGTATCAGCACCCATAGGACATCATTATTTGCTTTTCCTAATTAACTGCCTGCCAAATTAAGACGGGCACTTTAGAAAGACCGCCCGGAGATGTGAAGTCCTTTTCGCAGGAAGCCACCCGTGCAGGCGAAGATGGATGCACAAACCGGCCCCCCCACGGCCATGCCGCGCTGCCCCTCACCCCGCCGTAACACCGCCGCGGGCAGGCGGCGCCGCGGGTGTTCAACGCAGGGGCCAGCCCGGCCCGGCCCTGGCCAGCACGCCTACTGGGTGCGCAAACGGAAGAACAATTGTCCCGCAGCCGGCGCCACCGGCAGGCTGAATTGGCGGTTGGTGGGCGCCGCGCTGATGTTCGTCAGCACCTGCCAATCACCCGGACTTAACCGCGTGGCCTGCTCCAGACGGTAGCCGCGGTCGGCCGGCGCCTCAAAGTTCAACCGCAACTGTCCAGGCGCGCCCGTGGCGGGCGCCAGCAAAAGTCTGAAGGTGCTGCGCGCGTCAAAGGGATGCGTGCCCGCCAGGTATTCCTGATAATTGCTCAGCCCATCCCCATCCGCATCCACCGCGGCATCCACCGGGCTGAAGGGGTCCAGACCATAAGCCAGCTCCCACGCATTGGGGATGCCGTCGCTGTCAATATCCAGCGGCGCGGCCGCCGGGCCGGGGCTGGGAATATCCGCGCGCCAGTTGATGGGGTCATTGCCGTAGGCCCGCACATCCACCCGTTGGAGCGAGTACCCCGCCCCGTCCGCCTGCGCCGGCCAGGGCGCCTGGTCCGCATAACGAATGCGCTCCACCAAAATGTAGGGCACGCCGTTGGTGTCCGGTGTATCAGGCCGCTCCAGTTCAATGGCATCATTGTTGTTGGCCAGTTTGCCCCGGTACGGCCCCAGAATCGTGGCGCCCGAGGAAAGATGGTACTGGGCGCGGAAGGCAGCCAGGGCGTTGGTGTCCGCCTGCGGGTCAAAGCTCACCACCAGAATCACCTCCCCGGGCATCATCGTGGTGTTGGGCGGAAATTCAAAGTCCACAGCGTCCCGCAGCCGCCAGGTATTGGTGGGATGCGCCGGGTCAAACAAGGCCACCGGCACCGTGCTGAAGTTTTGCAATTCAATGTACTCATGCAGCACGTTGTCATTGGTCCCCAAATCCGGCGGATGATACATGATTTCACTAATCACCACCGGCCCCACCAGCGGCGGCGCATTCGGCGCGCCCCGCCCCTGCCGGAATTGCTCCACCGTGGACGGATCATCCACCCCGAAAGTGCGCGCACTCAGCGCCACAAAATGCGCCTCCCCCACGCTGTTCACATACCGCCCAAACGAGACGCCTCCGGCCGCCGCCCCAAACCGCACCTGCGCCCGGTAACCCGTAAGCTGGTTGTTGGCGGCCTCGGCCAGCACAATTTCATCCCCGCCCGAGCTGAGCGCAAACGGCACCGCGGCCAAATCCCGGTTGGTGAACTGCTGCTCGTAAATCACCAGGAATCCGCCGGCGGGAATGACCGCCGGGCCGCTAATCTGGTATTTTTGCGGGAAGGACGGATCATCACTGAGCCACCAGCCGGCCACATCCACCGCCTGCGTGCCCACGTTGCGAATCTCAATGGCGTCCTCCAGCGGTGGCTCCGTGTCCGTCAGCGCCTCGTTGATGACAATCTGGCTCATCAGCGCATAATTCGGCTCGCCCGGCGTCTCGGTCCCGGGGAATCGCCGCACCGCCGCCGCGCCGTCCGGCAGTCGTCCCTCAGACACACCCTCCTCCTGCGCGCCAAATTCCACCGTGTCCACCGCCACCCCGGCGGGCGTGAACAGCCCCAGCGCCTCCCCGGCCGCGCGCAGGGAGAAATTCACATGGTCCGCCCCCGCCCCCACGTTGCTGTCCGCCACCAGCCGGACAAACGCATTGGTCCCGCTTCCGATGAAAGACAAGGGCGGTATGGGATGCTTGAGCGGATTGCCCAGCGTATCCGTCAGGAAATACCCGCCCAGGGCCACGGGCTGGAAGTTGGGATTGTACAGTTCAAACCAGTCATTGCCGCTCTTGGGATTGGCCATCCATTCATTGATGCGCACCAGCGCCGGGTCGCCCAGCGACATCACCGCCATGTTGCCCGCCCCCGGCGTGGGCAGACACAACCCCCAATTGGTGCTGCCGTTGGGCAGCCGGCCAATCGAAAGATTGGCCACCTGCCAGCCATACGTCACCGCGCTGACCAACCCTCCGCCATTGGCGGGTTTATCGTACAAATACACCCCGCCGCCATTCAGGCTGAGGCCAAAGCCCGTGTTGTTGGTGGACACCGGCAAACCGCCATCGCAATAAATCCGCAAATAGCCGCCCGGCGGCATGACCGTGCCGGCCGCGAAAACATACTTGCGCGGCGTGGTGGCATCGTCCGTCAGGCTGCAATCGCTCAAATCCACCGTGTTGGTCGAGCCATTGTACAGCTCCACCCAGTCCGGCGTGCGGCCGTCCACCACCGTCAGCGTGTTTTGCGCCAGCACCTCATTGAGGACCAGCGCCCCGCCAAAAGGCGCCGCCGCGCCCACGGTGGGATTCGGCGCGCCTGGCGTGGGCGTGGTGAACATGACGACATTCGTGCTGCCGTTGGGCGAGCGGCCCATGGAAACATTGGCGTTCTGGCGGTCATACACCACGATGTCAATGGGCGTTAAATCCGGCGCATACAAACCAAGGCCGCCATGCGTATCCTCCAGCCGGAAACTCAAATGCTCCGCCCCCGCCTCTTCATTGCCATCCGCCAGCAAGACCTGGTAACCCCCTCCCCCGATGAAGGACAACGGCGCCATCCGATGCCGGTTGCGCCAGCTCACCATCTCATCGCTCACATACAACCCGCCCAACGGCGCCGGCAACGGTTGCGGATTGAAGATTTCCACAAAATCCCCCTCATACGGCGTGCGCGCCAGCGCCAGCCATTCATTCAAACGCAGGGCAAAAATGTCGCCCGTGGGAGCTGCCACATTGGGCCCGCCCAGCGTCGGCTGCGCCAGCCGCCATTGCCCGTCCTCGAATTGGGCAATCGAATAATCCGTCAACTGCAACCCGAATTCCACCGCATCCAGCAACTGCCCCCCGCCCTGGACCGAATTATAGAGATAAATCCCCTCCCCATTCTGGCTCAAATTGAAGCCCAGATGATACCCCGGCGTGCCGTCCGGCTCATTCGCAAACAACACCAAATACTGGCGCGGCCCCAACACCGTGTTGGCCGGGAAAGTAAACTTGTCGGGCGCCGCCGGGTCATCCGTCAGCCGCAGCCCATCCAGACTGATTTCCAAATCGCTGGCATTGTAAAGCTCGACCACATCCGGCGTGGTGCCAAAGTGATTGGTCACATTGCGATTGGCTGCCAGCACCTCGCTCAACCGCACCGGCAACCGGCTGCCGTCCACCACCCAACTCACCCGGGTCACCACCGCATCCTCCCCAAACACCGGGTCATCCTGCCACCAGCCGGCGTCATTCTTCCCCGCCACCTCCACCACGTGCGGCCCATCCGGCAGCCCGCTCAACACAATCGGTGTGCCAATCGGGGTCTCCCCGCTCCACGGGCCCCCGTCCAACCGCCACCGGTAATGCGTGTAACCCGCCCCCGCCGGATACGCCCCCACCGGCATCCCGTTCCCCGTCACATTAAAGCCCACCCGCAACACCGCCCCACGCTCCGGCGTCACCCCCTCCGGCACCCCCGCCACCTCCACCCCCCATCGCCCCGTCGCCCCACGCCCCCGCGCCGGACTGCCCGCCCGCAACCCCAGCCACTCCCACATCGCCTGCGCCCCCGCCCAGTTCGT
This sequence comes from Fontisphaera persica, assembly GCF_024832785.1. Classification (GTDB taxonomy): domain Bacteria; phylum Verrucomicrobiota; class Verrucomicrobiia; order Limisphaerales; family Fontisphaeraceae; genus Fontisphaera; species Fontisphaera persica. The sequence goes on along the minus strand of NZ_CP116615.1, from coordinate 4,607,142 downwards.
AAACGCCGTCTCCCCCACCCCCGGCACCCGCCGCAACTGCGGGTCCACCCCCACATTCCCCCCTCCCGGCCCCGTCCAGCTCCCGCCCCCCACCTGCCACAGCACGTTGTTGGTCCACGTCACCACCGCATTGGTCACCCCCCGCACCAGCCGCTCCGCCGTGTGCACCACGTTGTTCTCCCAATACATCCCCGCCCCCTCCGCCGTCCCCTCGTCCGCCAATATCGCCACCGCCGTCACCCCATCCACACTCCCCACCCCGTTCTGCCACACCACCGTGTTCCCCCGTAACACGTAGAAATTCCCCTCCTTCGCGTTGGCCACATGGTCCAAATCGTAAAACAAATTGTTCACCGCCGTAATCCGCGACCGCTGCCCCCCGTTCTGCCCCCCGCTGATCGCACTGCCGCTGTCCGGCGTGTTCCCCGCCCGCCGCGCCCGCACAAACACGTTCCCCTCAATCCACGCATCCGTCCCGTCCAAATCCAGCAAATCATCGTCGCTCCCCAGGAACACGTTGTTCAACAACACCAGCACCGGCCCCGGCCGCTGGCCCCCCGTAAAGTCCAGCGCGTCATTGTACCCATTGACCTTCCCCCAGAAGTTCCGCCGGAATATCCCCCGCCCCCCCGCCTTGATGCCCCCGTCCCGTGCGTCGGCTCCACAGCGCCCGTCGGCGCCGGAAACTCGCAGTTCTGCACCACAAACGACGCCCGCGTCAGCTCCAAATACTGCCGCGCGGTATTCCCAAACCGCACATTATCCAGCCACACCGTCCCGTCGGTCACCGTAATGGCCGTGCTGTTGTTGTGCTCTATCATCACATGCACCAGCCGCGACTCCGGCGAATTGGCCGACCCGTTGACCGTAATCCCCCCCCACGTCGTGCTCGCCCCCGGCGCCCGGGTGAACCGTATCGGCGCCGCCGCCGTCCCCTCCGCCAGCAACCGCCCCCCGTTGGCCACCACCAGATTGACCCCGCTACCCAGATACACCGTCGTCCCCGCCTGAATGGTCAAAGTGGCCCCGCTGCCCACCGTCAGCGTCCCCGTCACGTTGTACGGCCCATTGGCCGCCAGCCATGTCGTGTCCGTGCTGATGGTGCCGGAGACACTCTGGCCGGTGGTGTCGTACCAGATGTCCATGGTGGCGCTGGCAAACGCCACGTTATTGCTGTCCAGGGACTGCACCAGCACCCGGTTCAAGCCGGGGCGCAGCGTGAGGTTGTTGGTCCAGCGCCCTTCCCACGCCGACCACAGGGCGGAGCTGCCATTCACCAACACCTGCCGGGTGTCAATCACGTTGGCCTGGCCAAACAAAGTGACATTGGGTGTGGTGGTGTAGGCAAAGCCGCTTTGCGTGGGCAGGCCGCTGCCCACTGTCAAGGTCAGCGGGATTTGCGACAATACCACCGCCCGCCGGTTGAAAGCGTGCGTCTTCATCTCGCGGATTTTGTTCGCATCCGGCCCCCAGCCGGTCAGGAGCTGGTCAAAGAACGGGAACAAATGGTCCGGATGGAAGGTGGTGTCGCACAATCGTTTCAACTCCGCAAAGAACGTGGGCGCAAAGGCCGCGTTGGTCAGGAACCGGCGCAGCAACGGCACGTTGGGCTCCGGGCTGGGCGGGTTGAGCATAATCCAAATCGAGGAATTGGTGAGGGTGGGATAATAGCTCGTGGTGTCCCCCTGGCCAAAGATGGTGTCGAAGTCATGGCCAATGAGCACAAACCGCCGGTCCTTCATGCCGCGGTAGAGCGCGTAATCATCCCCGCGCCCGTTGAACAGCGAGGTTTCGCCATAATTCACCATCGTGCCATAGGCGAAATACCGCATCCATAACTGCACATTGAGGTTGGTCACAATGGCATTGCGGTAGTCCTGCTCGTTGGAAATCTGGCTGAAGGCATACGTCAAATTCATCAAATCACTCCAGTCATTCTCCGCCCGATTGCTGTTCTTGTAATACCCGCTGGCCACGTAACTGGAGGGGTCCGTCCCCAGGTAGCTCAAGTTCGCGTTGTGCGGGTAAATCGAAGCCCGGTAAATGTTCCCATCGCCATCCTCCGGCCAGAGCTCCTGCGCCAGCTCGCCGTTCACGGGATAAATCAACAAATAGGTGCCATAACCCGCCCCCTGGCTGCTGTTGTTGGCCGGCGCGGTCATGGGCGCCAGATTGACGCCGTTCACCCGGTACTGCGCCAGCATGCAATCGGCCGCCGGCAACCCCGATTTTTGGGCCAGCACATTGCCCACGTACTGGGCATGCACAAACTGGCAGTTCAAATTGATGGCGCTGAGATTCTTCCACGGATTGTCATTGGGAATGTTGATGCGGTTGTTCTTGGGATTGCGCGAGCGCGAGCCGGCGCCCCGGATGCGCACGCTGCAGTTGTAACGCACGTCCGTTTCATTGCCGTCCTGCAACACCAGCGTGATGTGCGACGCCGCGTCGCTCGCGGTATCGGTAGTCGGGAAGGTCGCGCGCTCGGTGGCGGTCATGACGGCCCGCACCCCCACCATGAGGTTGGTGAGCACTTCATTATCCACCTGGAACAGGGCGTTGGCCAATTGCCCATAAACGCCGTTGGTATTCCACGCCGGCGCCGGCCAGGTGCGGCTCAGCCCCGCAGTGTCGGTGGCCTGAATGTAGAATTCAATGATGGTCCCGTTGGTGAACGCGGGCAGCCGCGCTCCATACCAGCGATCGCCCGCACCGCCATCGCCGCTCAGGCCATCGTCATTCATCGCCAGGCTGAGAAAGTTCCCCGGCGAAGTCGTGGTGTGATTGCGGTAAAATAACGTGACCGCCTGCACGCCATTGGTGAGTTCGTCCACCACTTGCGCGCGCACCGTTACCGGGTCGGTGGAGCGGGGCACGATGGGATAATGGGAAGCCGACAGAATCAAGGGAGCCACGTTGTTCGTCGCCACCGAATTGGCGCGGCCCGGCGTGCCGCCTGCCAGGGCGCTCGACTGCCAGTTCTGGCCGGTGGTATTGGGCAGAGCCGGGTTGACCAGCTCGAGCGAGCTGCCAAAGCCATCCGCCGCCGAGAACCAGGCCCATCCCGAGGCCCCATTGTCCAGCACCTGCCGGCAAATGATGTTGCCGGTGGCCGGTGTGGCCGGGTTGCCCGAGACAGTAATGGTGAAGGTGCTCGCGCCCACCCCGCCCACCACAAACCGGCCGTTATACTCCGGCTGGTCGGCGCCGCTGATGAGCACATGGTCATTGGCCGTGTAGCCGTGGCTGAAAATCGTCACCGTCGCCGTGTTGCCGCTGCGCGTGATGCTCAATACCGGCTCCGCCCCCCGGCCCCGCTCGCGCACCGCCCAATCCCCTTCGCTGGCGTAACGCACGCGGTTGACCACCTCGCCCTCTGCCGAAACCAGCTCCAGGGTCTCGCCGCCGTTGGCCAACTGCCCTGTCCAACCGCCCACCACGTTGGTCACCGTGGGATAATTCGAGCGAAACGCTGCCACATCGGCCGCCACCACCAGATACCCCTGAGCCGGCAGGGTGACCGGCGGGAAGGTGTAGGAAACGCCCCGGCTGATGCGCCAGCCCGTCAAGTTGACCGGCTCGGTGGCCAGATTCCGCAGTTCAATCCACTCCCGCGCCGCCGCTCCCCCGCGGGGATTGTGCATGATTTCATTGAAAATCACCCGGTTGGCGTAGCTCACCCCGGCCTGCAGGCGGTAGGTCCATTCACCGCCGCTGAACAGGTTCGGTTGGGGGGCCAGGTCCACGATGTTGGCCGCTGCGGCCCACCGCACTTCCACCACGCCGTTGGAAGGCGCCAGGTAGCTGAACACGTAAGGCCCCGCCCCGCTGCCCGTCACCGAACGCGCCGGCCGGCTGTTCACCAGCAAATCGGCGGCATCCACGCCGGTCACCGGCTCACTGAAGATGATGGTAATCTGGTCCAGCCGTGCCACCGTCGTCCCCGGCAGGGGCACAATGGAAACCACCGAAGGCGCCAGCGTGTCCGGGGTGGTGTAACTCCACGCGGCATTGGGCTCATTCCGGTCAAACCCGTTGGGATTGGCGGCCAGGTCCGTGATGCCGTGCCCCAGCGCCCAGGCGATTTGGATGAGGGTGGCATTGGGTTGCGGGAAGCTGAAGGTGTACTGCGCGCCGCTGCCGCTCACCGCCGTGGCCGGTTGTCCGTTGACCAGCAAATCTGTTGCATCCACGCCGGTCACCGGCTCGGAAAAGCGCACGGTGATTTGGGTGAGATTTGTCACTTGCGAGTTGGGCGAAGGCGTGACCGAAACCAGCGTGGGCGGCACCAAATCCACCAGGGTATAGCTCCACGAATTGCCCGACCGCGCGCTCTCAAAGGTATTGGCCGGCATCTCCAAGTCGGTAATGCCATGATTGGCAGCCCACGCCACGCTCACAGCGCCGTAGGCCGGCTGCGCCAGGGCAAAAGTGTAAGTCGTGCCGCTGCCACTAACGGAAGTCGCCGACAGGCCATTGATGCGCAGGTCCGCCGCATCCACACCGGTCACCGGCTTGCTGAAAATCACGGTGATTTGGGTCAGATTGGTCAACTGCGCGCCCGCCGGCGGATTCTGCCCCGCCACCACCGGCGCATTGGGATTAAGCAACTGGTACTGCCACGTGTTGCCCGCCGCCGCGGCCTCGAAAGGCTTGGGCGGATTATCGAAGTCCGCAATGCCATGATTGACCGCCCAGGTGATGGATACCGGCCCATAGGACGGCTGCGGGAAGGAGAAGGCATAGGTGTCATTGCTGCTGCCCCCGCTCACGCTGACGGCGGGCACGCCATTGAGCAATAAATCCGCCGCGTTCACGCCGCTGACCGGCTCCGAAAACTTCACCGTGAGATTGGTCAGGGAAAACACCGGCCCGGCCGGTGGCATTACCACCTGCACATTGGGCGGAATCAAGGTGACATCCGCCAGGTAGGTGTACCACACACTTTCCAGCAGCAAATCAGAACTGTTGAGGCTGGTATTGAACTGCATGATGGCCAGCAGATTGGTGCCTTCCACCAAATAAGTCCGCGGGTCCGGCAGGGTGTAGGTGTAGGTCACCAGCGGCGTGGGGGCATTGTTGGCCAGCGTGTTGTAGCTGGGTTCCCCCGCCGGAATCGCATACCGCGCCACTTCCACCCCGTTAATCCACGCGGCAAAACCGTCATCGCAGCGGAATTGCACCAGCAGGTTGGTAATCGCCTGCACATTGCGCACCACAAACGCATGCCGCAGGAAAACGCAGGTATAATTGTTGCGCATGTCATTGAGGGCAGTGTTGCCCGAGTACACCGGCGGGGTGTTGGCATCGTAATAGAACGGCGCCGGCCCCACCTCCCACGTGGAGTCGTCGAAATTCAACTGCCGCCAGGCATTGTACGGGTCGGATGCCTCCGTACGTCCCCGGAAAAACCGGTACACCGCATTGCTGGCCACCAGAATGGTGCGGTTGTCCAGCGTGTAGCTCCAAGTGTTGCCCGTGGTGGCCGGGTTGAAGGCGTTGGGCGGCGATACCATATCCATGATACCGTGATTGGCCGCCCAGGTGATGTTCACCGTGCCCGGCCCCGGCTGGGCAAAATAGAAGGTGTAGGTCGTGCCACTGCCCGCCAGGCCCACGGCGGGCGTGCCATTGATTAAAAAGTCCGCGGCGTCCACCCCCTGCACCGGTTTGCTGAATACCACCGTCACCTGGTTCAGGTTGGTCAACGTGCTGCCCGCGGGCGGGTTTTGGGACGCCACCACCGGCGGCGTGCGGTCCACCAAATCGTACGTCCAAGTATTGCCGGATGTCTGCGGGTCAAACGGCAGCGAAGAAGGCCAGCCAATGTCGGCTATCCCATGATTGGCCGCCCACGCAATCACCACCGCGCCAAACGCCGGCTGGGTCACCGTAAACGTGTAATTGGAGCCGCTGCCACTCACCGCCGTGGCAGGCACACCGTTCACCAGCAAATCCGCGGCCTCCACCCCCGTGACCCGCTCGCTGAAAATAACCTGAATGCTCGTCAGACTGCCGAGGCTCGCCCCGCGGGCCGGGTTGACGCTGGCCACCACCGGCGGCTGGGTATTGCGCGGCGGCTCGTCAATGATGAGCGTGGCCACCGCGGAAGTGGCCTTGCGCCCCTGGCCATCGGTGGCCACGGCCACCAGGGCATTGGTGCCAAAACTGGCATTGCTCCACACCAGGCTGTAAGGCTCCGTGGCATCCGTGCCCAGTGCCAGACCGTTGGCGCGAAACTCCACACTCGCCACCCCGCCCACGCCGGCCGCCACCGCCGCCATCAGCACATTGGTGGGCGTTTCCAAACCGCTGATGCGCGTGCCGTTGGTGGGGCTGGTCAACTGCACCAGCGGTGTGGCGCCGGCGTCATGAATGGAGACCTGAATAACGCTGCTCCCCCGCCCCCCTTCGGCATCCACCGCCGCCGCTTCCAAGGTATGAAATCCGATGGCGGGCGCATCCCAAGTGATTTGATAGGGGCTGTTGGTCACCCGGCCAAGCAACCCTCCATCCACCAAAAATTCCGTGAACGCCACCGTGCCGTCGGGGTCGGTGGCCTGCACTTGCAACGGAACCGAAGCCGGCCCAGCCAGCGCAGCTTTATTGGTGGGGGTCAACCAGGTCACCACCGGAGATTGGTTGCGGATGATGACTGGATACCCCCGCAACTCCAAATCAAAGCTCAAGTCCGAGCTGGTGGCGGAGTTTTGATGCACCTCCACCGCCAGCACATTGGTGCCTGGGACCAGAAGGTTGGCAATGTTGGCCTCATAATACACTGTCCCGTCGTCACCCGCCGGGGCGCTCGCGTAAGTATTATAAGTGATGGTGCCGGTGGGCATGTTCTGCCGGTTGACTTCCGTCCCGTTGAGGTAAATCACCGCGCCGTCATCCCGCAGCACCCGCAATAATAACTGGGTGTAAGCCGCCGGATTGCTCACCACGAAATAGTGGCGGAAATAAACAGTGGGGAATCGGGCCCCCTCCGGCCCAATGTTGATGACGGTGGCTTCCAGACGCCCGTCGGTGCTGTCGCCGTTGCCCAGCTCCGCCGGCCCTTGCGCCCAGGCCGAATCATCAAAGCCCGGCATCCGCCACTCCGTGCCCTGGTCCACCCCCGTGTCCAGATACTTCCACACCGCGCCGGTCGGCACAATCGTTTGGGCGATGGCCACATAAACGGGCGGCGACGTGTACATCAAACCGCTATCCGCCCACCCCACCGCCCGCAGCAAGTGCACTCCCTGCGGCGCGCCCGTCCAAGTGACGCCAAACGGAGCAGTGGCATCGTTGCCAATCAACAAATCATTCCCATAAAAGGCCACATTGGTGATGGCGCCGGAAGACAGCGCCGCCACCGCCGAAATGGTGAACGTATTGGTGGCCAGATTGGCCCCATCCGCCGGCGCATTGATGGCCACGCCTGGATTCATCACCACCACGTTGGCCACCGCGGAGGTGGAGCGCGCATTCGCGCTATCCACCAACACCGCATAAACCCCGTAGGTGCCCACCGGCAAATTGCTCGCCACCAGGGAATAGGGGGAATTGGTCACTGCCCCCACCAGGGTCGTCCCCCGATAAAACTCCATCCGGGCAATGGGCGGAGTTTGCGCCATGCCGGTCGCGGTGAAAGTCACCGGAGTCCCCGCCGCATAAACACTGCCATTGGTGGGCGACACCAGGATGACCGGCAATTGCATGGACAGATTAAGCACAATGTTGCCCCGCGCGGTGGTCCCGCCACCGCCCGTCCGCCGCCCCCCTACTTGAATCTGGTAGGTGGTGCCGCTGGTGGCCTCGAAGCTGACCCGGCTCTGCGGCTGGCCCTCGGCAATGTTGTCATTGGCCGTCACCACCGTGAGAAGAAATATCTGGGTCCCCGTATAAATGCCCAACACCGTATCAAAATCACTGCCAATGGTGTCTAGGGTCACCCGGCCACTGAGCGGCGCGGTCCAGCTCCACCAGACCGTTCCATCCAGCCGCCCGACATTGTTGGGATTGTTGTTTTCTCCGAATTCCATAGTGGCCCCCACATTACTGCCAGTGGTGGTGACGCTTAGGCCGGTGAGAGTAATGCGGTTGGCAAAGTTATTATTTGCCGGTTGCCCAATGGCTGTTGCCAGGGTAAGGCCGAACACAGCCAAGGCCCAAATTGTGAGTCTCATGCAAAACTATGTATGTTGCCTAAATAGACGCCAAATGAAGCGCCAAAGTTACAATACCGTAAAAAACCTCTTCTGTCCTCTCAATGATTTTCAAATCTCCTCGACCGTTATCGTAAAAGCCCAATTTCTCCCCGGACTCTCCTGAACGTCAGTGGCGCCCGGCACGGCGGACAAGGTTGCCCACGCCTGCTTTTCCGGACTTGCCTTTGCCAGCCACTGCAAACAAAATACCGCATGGCGACCAAATCGTTTCGCAACGCGACCGACAACCAGTTTTACCTGCCAGCCGACGCCTTTTTTCGGGCGCACCCCTCGCTGGCGTTGACGTATGACGACGTCACGCTGGCCACCAACTACTCGGAAATCCTGCCCCGCGACACCGTCCTGCAAAGTGTGCTCGCGCCGGGATTGACCCTCAACATCCCCATCATTTCGGCCGACATGGACACCGTCACCGAATCCGCCATGGCCATTGGCATGGCCCTCAATGGCGGGCTGGGGCTTATTCATTACAACATGAGCGACCGCGAGCAGCTCTCGGAAGTCTCGCGCGTCAAGCACCACGTGCATGGGCTGATTCAGGACCCCGTCACCGTCAACCCCGAACAGCACATTGGCGAAGTGCTGGCCATGGTGGAGGAGCGCCGTTTTCAGTTCCGCACCTTTCCCGTGGTGGACTCCCAGCGCAAGCTCCTCGGCCTGCTGCCCGGCCACGTGGTCAAACCCCGCTACGCCAAACACACCGTGGCCGAAATCCTCACCCCCCGCGCCCAGGTGCAGACCATTCAGAAACGGGAGCTGGGCCGCGACCCCATCGCCCGCGCGGACAAATTTTTCTCCGAGCACCCCGGCATCAACAAGCTGCTGGTGGTGGATGACCAGGACCGCCTCTACGGCCTGTTCACCATCAGCGACGTCGAACGCATCATCCAGGAAAAAAAGGCCCTCTTCAAACCCGCCCGCGACGACAAATGGCGCCTCATTTGCGGCGCCGCCGTCTCCGCCACCCGCAACGCCTTCGGCGAAATTGACCGCGAACGCCTCATCTCCCACGTCGGCGGCCTGGTCGAGCGCGGCCTGGACGTGGTGGCCGTGTCCACCGCGCACGGTTTTTCGCGGGGGGTGGGCGAGGCCGTGCGCATGATCCGCCAGGCCTTTCCCAAATTGCCCATCATCGCCGGCAACGTCACCACCGCCGCCGGGGTGGAGTTTCTGGCTGATTGCGGGGCCGACATCATCAAGGTGGGCCAGGGGCCCGGCTCCATCTGCACCACGCGGCTGGTGGCCGGGGTGGGCATACCGCAGTTGACCGCCCTCTACGTCTGCAGCCAGGCCGCCAAAAAGAAACGCGTCACCCTCCTGGCCGATGGCGGCATCACCAAATCCGGCGACATCGTCAAGGCCCTGACCCTGGCGCAAGCGGTGGTTTGCGGCGGCATTCTGGCCGGCTGCGATGAAGCCCCGGGCGAGGTCATTGAAATCAGCGGCAAGCTCTACAAGCAATATCGCGGCATGGGCAGCCTGGCGGCCATGAAGGCCGGCTCCGCTGCCCGCTACGGCCACAGCACCCAGGACCCCACCCGCAAAGTCGCCGCCGAAGGCATCGAGGCCCTCAAGGAAGCCGCCGGCCCGTTGAATCGCGTGCTCACCCAGCTCATCGGCGGCATCCAGTCCGGCATGGGCTACCTCGGCGCCGCCAACCTGGCCGAGCTGCGCCAGAAAGCCCGCTACATCCGCGTCAGCCCCGCCGGCATGCGCGAGGCCGGCCCGCATGACGTCGTCGAGGTCAAGACTTCAACATAAGCGCCAGCCATGAGCGGCCCAAATTCAGCGGCGGGGCAGCCCCCCGCAGCGGACGCTCCGCAGGCGCGCACGGCGGACGACTCATGAGCGAACTATTCTCCCCGCTCACCCGCCAAATCGCGGGGCGCGTGCTGGTGCTGCGCGGCGCCGCGCGGGAGTTGTGGCTCATCTTCATGGCCAAGCTGCTGGCCATCATGGCCTACGGGGTGATGAACTCCACCCTCATCCTCTGGCTCTCCAGCGACCTCGGCTATAACGACGCCTACGCCGGTTACATCGTGGCCATGTGGTCCACCTTCATGACCATGGCCACCGTCATGGTGGGGTCGCTGGTGGATGCCATTGGCCTGCGCCGCGCCTTTCTGCTCGGTTTTGCGGTCTGCATCTTTGCCCGCGGCACCATGACCTTGAGCACCGTGCCGTGGCTGGCAGTCGGGGTGGGCCTCATGTCCCTCGCCGTGGGCGAGGCACTGATGACGCCGGTCATGGTGGCCGCCGTGCGCCGCTACGCCACCACCGCCCAGCGGTCCATTTCCTTCTCCATTTTTTATGTGATGATGAACCTCGGCTTCCTCCTGGGGGCCTACATCTTTGACCACGTGCGCGCGTGGCTGGGGGAAACCGGACGCTACACCCTCCCCTTGCTGGGATGGGAGTTCAGCACCTACCGCGTGCTCTTCCTCATCAGCTTCCTGCTGACCATTCCCAATCTGATGCTCCTCTACTGGGGCCTGCGCCCGGGGGTGGAAGCCACCGATGAAGGCCTCAAAATCACCCCCGAACAACCCAAGTACGCCCACCTGCACGTCCTTCGCGGACTCGTCCTGACGGTGCGGGATGCTTTCGATGACACCATCCGCATTTTTGCCGGATTGTGGCGGCAGCCGGCCTTTTTCAAGTTCCTCGGATTCCTGACGCTCGTGGTGGCGGTGCGGCTCATCATGTACCACATGAACTACACCTACCCCAAATTTGGCATCCGCGAGCTGGGCGACGGCGCGCCCATCGGCCGCCTGTGGGCCATCAACCAAATGCTCATCATCTTCCTGGTCCCCCTCATGGGCACTCTCACCCTGCGCTGGTCGGCTTATCGCGTGGTCACCCTGGGCAGTGCTGTGGCCGTGATGGCGGTCTTTATCATGGCCCTGCCCCCGGCCTGGTTCGCCCCGCTGGCTCATAGCTGGCTGGGCGCCTGGTTGTATTATGGGTACCTGGGCATGCAAGGCGCTTTCGTCCATCCCTATTACGTCATGATTTTCCTCTTCGTCGTCGGCCTGTCCCTCGGGGAATCCCTCTACTCCCCCCGACTTTACGAATATCCGGCCGCCATCGCGCCCAAGGGACAGGAAGCCTCCTACATGTCCCTCTCCTACCTGCCTTTTTTCGTGGCCAAGTTTTTTGTCGGCATGGCCTCCGGCCCCCTGCTGGACCATTATTGCCCCGAATCCGGCCCGCGCATGTCGTGGATGCTCTGGACCTACATCGCCATGATGGCCGCCATCACGCCGCTGGGCCTCATCTTTTTCCAAAAATTCATCCGCGTGAAAGAAGCCGGCCGCAACGATTAGCCCCAGGATCAATCACGCCCAATGAAAGGACGGACAGAAATCCCGGCGCTTTTTCCCTTGCCGCGCAAGGCCGCCTGCGGCATCACTGCGGGCATGGACGCACCTGACCAACTGCGCGAACTGTTCCGGATGCAAAAAGCCCTCAACGAACGCATCGGTGTCCGCACCGAGGGCATGACCGAGGCCGAGCGCATCCAATGGGTCCTCAATTACTGCCGGGCCATGTCCCAGGAAATCGCCGAGCTGACCGACAGCGTGCCCTGGAAGTGGTGGGCCAAGTACCAGAAATTTGACGAGCAAAATGCCCGGGTGGAAGTGGTGGACTTGTTTCATTTTCTCATCAGCCTTGCCCAGGTGCTGGGCATGAGCGCCGACGACGTTTTCCAGGCCTACGTGAAGAAAAACGAAATCAACTTCAAGCGCCAGGAAACCGGCTACACCGTCAAGGACGAGAGTGACTCCCGGCACATTTGAGCCACCGGGCCAGGAAGGGCGGCTCGGCAGACCACAGCCGCCACGCCCGCCGCCTTTTCCCTTGCGCGCGGGGGGCACATAAGGTTTATTCCCACCAACCCCCTGGGCGCCTTGCGCCGATGCTGGGGCATGAACGAATGCACCGTGACGCCAACATTGCCAAGCCATGAAACGCCATCTCCTTACCTCCCTGGCCGCCGCCCTGGCGGCGGCTCTCCTCGCGCCCCTCGCCGCCCGCGCCGCGGACAACGAGCCGCCGCCGGGCTTCGTTGCCCTGTTCAACGGCAAGGACTTCACCGGCTGGCGCGTGCCCGAGGGCGACAACGGCCACTGGAAGGTGGTCAATGGCGTGATTGACTACGACGCCGAAAGCGAAGCCAAAGGCGACAAGAGCCTCTGGTGCGAAAAGGAGCTCGGCGACTTCATCCTGCGTGTGGACTGGCGCATCAAGGCCACTCCTTACACCAATCCTAATGTCCCCTACATCCTGCCCGACGGCACCCACGCCCGCGACGTCACCGGCAAGGAACTGAAACTGGCCCTGCCGGACTCCGACAGCGGCATCTTCCTGCGCGGCTCCGGCACCTACCAGGTCAATATCTGGTGCTGGCCCATCGGCTCGGGCGAAATGTATGGCATCCGCACCAACCCAAAAACCGCGCCGGATTTGCGCGCCGCCGTCACCCCCCGTCATCAGGCCGACAAACCGGTGGGAGAATGGAACCGCTTTGAAATCACCGTCCGCGGGCGCACCGTCACCGTGGTGCTCAATGGCATCACCGTCATCCCCGGCGCCACCATCCCCGACCTGCCCCTGCGCGGACGCATCGCCCTCCAACACCACGGCGGCAAGGATGCCCAGGGCCGCTGGAACAGTCCCCCCAGCCTCCTCCAATTCAAAAACATCTTCGTGCGGGAGTTGTAAGGCAGCCTTCACGCCCGGCCAGTTTTTTTTCGACGCCGAAACGGCGGCGCTTTACACTGCGCGCCCGTGCAGAGCGTGTTCACCGGTGGATTGGGACTGGCGGTGTTTCTGGGCGCCGCCTGGGCGCTCTCCGCCAATCGCCAGCGGGTGCCCTGGCGGACCGTGCTCTGGGGCCTCGGCCTGCAAACAGCCCTCGCCCTGTTCATTCTCAAAACGCGCGCCGGCCAGTTCCTCTTTGATTGGGCCGGGCGCGGCATCCGGGCGCTCATCGCCTTCGCCAATGAAGGCTGCGCCTTTGTCTTCGGGCCACTGGCCCAACCGCCCACCCTGGAAAAAGCCTTTGGACCGGGGCAAACATTTGTCTTCGCCATCACCGTGGCCGGCACCATCATCCTCGTCTCCGCCCTCTCCTCCGTGCTGTATCATTGGGGCGTCCTGCAACGGGTGGTGCAAGCCATGGCGTGGCTGATGCGCCGCGCCCTGCGCACCAGCGGCAGCGAAACCCTGGCCGCCGCCGCCAACATCTTCATGGGCCAGACCGAGGCGCCCCTGGTGGTCAAGCCTTACCTCGCCCGCATGACCCGCAGCGAGCTGCTGTGCCTCATGACCGGCGGCATGGCCACGCTCGCCGGCGGCGTGGCTTCCGTCTATGTCAAGCTCGCCACCGACGCCGGCCATCCCGACTTTGCCGGCCATCTCCTCACCGCTTCCGTCATGAACGCCCCCGCGGCCCTGTACCTTTCCAAAATCCTCCTGCCCGAAACGGAGACCAGCGAAACGGCTGGCCGCGCCGCCGGCTTCATTCCGCGCACCACCACCAACAGCCTGGATGCGCTGTGCCAGGGGGCCGCCGACGGCATGAAACTCTCCCTCAACGTCATGGCCATGCTTATTGCTTTTGTGGCGGTGGTGGCGCTCGCCAATGCCCTGCTGGTGGGCGCCCAATCGCTGGCCGGCGTCACCTCCCCGGCCAACCTGCAAACCCTCCTGGGCTGGCTCAACGCGCCGCTGGCCTGGCTCATGGGAGTGCCGGCGCACGATTGCCTCACCATTGGCTCGGTGCTCGGCGAGCGGGTGGTGCTCAACGAATTCATCGGCTACGTCTCGCTGAACGCCGCCACGGTGGACCCGCGCAGTTACACCATTGCCATTTACGCCCTCTGCGGCTTTGCCAACTTTGCCAGCATTGCCATTCAGGTGGGCGGCATCGGCGCCCTGGTGCCGGAGCGGCGTGGCGAGCTGGCCCGTCTGGGCCTCCGCGCCATGCTCGGCGGTCTGCTCGCCTGTTATGTCTCCGCCACCCTGGCAGGCCTGATGATATGAAACCCACTGCCCTGACTGCGGTCATCTTTGACATGGATGGTGTGCTCACCGATTCCGAGCCGCTCATCAACGCCGCCGCCATCGCCATGTTCAAGGAGCGGGGACTCGTCGTGCAGCCCGAGGATTTTCATCCCTTCATCGGCACCGGCGAGCTGCGCTACCTGGGTGGAGTGGCCGAGAAATACGGATTCCCCCTGGACCTGCAAGAGGCCAAACGCCGCACCTACGAAATCTACCTTCAACTCGTGCCCTCCCAACTGCGCGCCTTTCCCGGCGCGGTCGAGCTGGTGCACCGCTGCCGCGCCGCCGGCCTGCGCACGGCGGTGGCCTCCAGCGCCGACCGCATCAAAATTGAAGCCAACCTCCGGCAAATTGGCCTGCCCCCTTCCACTTGGGATGCCGTGGTCAGCGCCGAGGACGCCGTGCACAAAAAACCTGCGCCCGATTTGTTTCTCGCCGCCGCCCGCCGGCTCCAAGTGCCCCCCGCGCAATGCGTGGTGATTGAGGACGCGCTCAGCGGCATTCAAGCCGCGCGCGCGGCGGGGATGCGCTGTGTGGCGGTGGCTTCCAGTTATCCAGCCGAACAACTCCAGGCCGCCGACCTTGTCCGCCAATCCATTGCCGAAGTGACCCTCGCCGATTTACAAGCCCTCGCCAGCCGGTAGCGCCGCCATTCGCTCAGGCAATGGGTTGCACATTCTGCGGCAGGTAGGGGCGACCGCCCCACGGGTAATGGGGCAGACCAAGGTCCAGCACCCGGTTGATGTCATTGAGCGGCACCCCCAATTGAAACAGCGTGCGCGCCGCGTCCACCCGCCCGCGGCGGGCCTCCTGCATTTCCGGCAAATCCTCCACGTCGAAACACGCAGTCAAACCCGCGCGCGGCTCCAGCGCATCCAGCACCGGCTGCAGGCCGGCTTCCAGGCGGCGGCACAGCGGAGCCAATACGTGATGAATCCAATGCCGCCATTGAGCTTCAGCCACGGCGCGGTTGGCATCTTCGGTAAAGCCGAGAATGGTCTCCGGTACGCGAAATACCGCCAGGATTTCCTGCCGGTTGAACTTGCGATTCTCCAAAAATTGCAAATCAGCCGCATTCAGCGCCGGTTTCTCCACTTTGACGCCCCCGGATAAAAACAGCGGCCGGTCCGCCATGCCGGCGCGGGCCTTGCGCTCGCGCAAAGCGGCCTGCACCTGGTCCATTTGCGCCTGCGACAGATGCTGCTCCGTAGTGACAATCAGACCGGTATCCGCATTGTTCAAAATCAGGCCCTTCATGAACTGCGCGGAGTGGTAATCCGTTTGCGCGGCCAGTTGGGCCACGCTCAGGGGTGACAGCCCGCGCCACGGATGCCAGGGATTGGGCAGGCGCAGATGCAGCACCTCCTCCGGCAACAGCACCATGCCCGCCAGCGGGTCTGTGGCGCCGGTGGAGTGGTAGCGCCAGCCGGCCAGGGTGTGGTTTTCAATGATTTCCGTGAACTGCTCCGGCGGCATCGGCAGCAGATGTTGGATGCCGGCGCCAGGGCGCAGGGCGCACACCGCTCCCTGGCAATCCACCGGCAATAAAAAGACTTCCCCCCGCAAATCAAACCAGGTGGCCACCAGCTCCCAAAAAGCAAAACGGTCCAGGCGCGGATGCGGCCGCTGCAGTAGTTGCCACGCCGGCCCGCTGGCCACCGCCGCTTCACCGCAATACAGTTTGAGCGGCGTCTGGGCCAGCTTGGCGGCCTTGGCGGAAATGGCGGCATAAACCCAGGTGGATTGCTGGTAGGCATTGACAAAATGGCCGCTTGTCTCGGCCAGGTCCCCGCGCAACCAGGCGGCGAGGGTGGGCGCGAAGGCCTTCTGGGCGGGAGCCGGGGCGAACCAGTGACGGAGCGAGTGCAGGATATTCATGGGGTGTGTGTTTCAAGTTTGCGCATCAGCCAGCCCGGTCATGCCGGGTGGGCGCAGTGTGAAACACAGCCAGCAAACAAGCAGTGCTCCGGGAGCATACTTTAGAATCTGACTGAACCGTCAAATCCACCTGAACCTGCTCTCAAGCAGCACCGTTTTACAGCGACCATCCCTTCCGATATTCCGCCACCAAATGCTGGTTGGCTTCGGCGTGATTGGTGAAGCGCATCCGCGCCGCATCCCATTGCAAGCGCGTGCCCGGATAACGAAACGCAATCACCCCCAACAGCGCAATTTCCGTCAACGGCCCGCCATAATCAAAATGGGAGCCGGCCGGCGGACCGCCTTTGCAGGCCCGTACCCACTCCGCATAATGTCCCGGTGATTTGGGAATCGGGTTGGGCGGCAGCGTTTTCTCTAGTTCGCGGTACTCGTCCATCTTCGCATCGGGAATCATCCGGCAACTGCCCGCGCCATGCGAGCCATAGACAATCTTGCCCTTGTCACCCACCACCACCGCGCCAATGCCGGGCAGTTTTTCGTTTTCCATCTCCTCCGGCTTGGAGGGTGTCCATTTGCCGTCGTACCAGACCAATTTCACCGCCGGACGCTGGCCTCTGGCGGGAAACTCGTAGGTAATCCGCGTGCCCGGCGGGCAGGTCTCGCCGTGCAATTTGGGGTCATAATCCATCACCTCCGCCTGCAGCGCGGCCGGCGCCCCCAAATCCAGCGCCCAAAACACCGGGTCCACCACATGGCATACCCAGTCGCCAATGACCCCCGTGCCAAACTGCAGCCAGCCGCGCCATTTGCCCGGCACGTAACACGAGTTGTAGGGCCGCCACGGAGCCGGCCCCAGCCACAAATCCCAGTCCAGGGTTTCGGGTACCGGCATTTCCTGTTTGGCGCGCTCCAATTCCGCCACCTTGCTGTAATAACTGCCGCAAAACGCATGAATCTCCCGCACCGGCCCGATGAAGCCGCTCTGAATCATCTGATGAAAACGGCGAATGGAATCGGAGGAATGGCCTTGATTGCCCAGTTGCGTGACCACCTGGTACTGCCGCGCCGCCGCCCGCAGCGCCCGGACTTCCTGCACACAATGCGCCAGCGGTTTCTCGGAGTACACATGCTTGCGCTCCTTGATGGCGCGCATCAGCGTCACCGCGTGCGTATGGTCGGGGGTCGAAACCACCACCGCGTCCAGCTCGCGCCCCACCTCGTCCATCAGCTTCCGGTAATCCTGGTATCCCCGGGCCTGGGGAAAACGCTCCTGAGCCTTCTGCAACCGCGCCCGGTCCACATCACACAACGCCACCACATTCTCTCCGGCGCACCCGTCCAGATTCGCCCCGCCCCGGCCGCCCACCCCAATGAAGGCCAGATTCAATTTGCCGCTGGGCGGTGTGGCCCCGTTCAAGCCCAAAATGTGCCCCGGCAATACAGTGGCCGCAGTCACCGTCACCGCCGAGGCGCGCAAAAACCGGCGGCGCGAAAAACAAGAAGACCTGGGTTGCTTCATACGCAGCGTACGCCTATTGGACGCCGGCCCTTCCGCTTTATTCAACCCACCAAACCTTGGCGCCTGCCAGCCCGGCTTCACGCTTGCCGCCCTCTCCATCTCCGGGCAAAGTAACCTCATGAACTCTGACTGGGCGGCACAACAACTGCATACCATCCGGACCTTGATGGAGCGCTCCGCCTTGTATCGGCGGGCACTGGCACCGGTGATGACCCTCACGGGCGTGCTGGGCCTGGCGGCAGGCGTGCTGGGGTGGACCACCCACCTGGGCGAGCCAGTCGCCTTCGTGCTGTTCTGGGGCGGCACGGCGGCGGTGACCGCCGTGCTGGTGAGCTTGTTAATCCGCCGGCAGGCCTTCAAGGCGGCCGAACCCTTCTGGTCGCCGCCCATGCGCCGCGTGGCGCAAGCGGTGGCGCTGCCGGCCCTCGCCGCTGTCGTCCTGAGCCTCTACTGGTGCCTGGGACAGCCCGAACCGGAAAGCGTGTATGAATTGCTGCTCTTATGGCTGCTCCTTTACGGGCTGGCCGTCAATGCCGCCGGCTTTTTCATGCGGCGGGGCATCCGCTTGTTTGGCGGATTGATGGCGCTGGTGGGCCTGGGCCTGGGCGGTTACTTTTTACGCGCCGGCCCACCCCCCGCCGGCGCTGCCGCGCATCTGTGGATGGGGGCGCTGTTTGGCCTACCGCATCTGGCCTACGGCATTTACCTTTATTTCACCGAAAATAAATCCTCCTGACGCATGGACCCGGAGGCCTTCCGCCAACTGGATCGGGTGATCCACGAAAAAGGGCGGCTCGCCATCATGTCTTTGTTGGCGGCCAATCCGGAGCTTTCCTACACCGACCTGCGGGCCTTGTTGCAAATGACCGACGGCAATTTGACCACCCACCTCCGCACGCTGCAGGAAGCGGGCTACGTGGTGGTGAACAAGAGCACTTTCAAAAACCGCCCCCTGACCACCCTGGCGCTTTCCGAGGCCGGCCGCAGCGCCTTTGCGGAATATCTGAATGTCCTGGAAAAAATCGTGCAGGAGACCCGCGCAGCCGCCGGCAAAACCAACCCCTCCGATCAAGCCGGGCGCACTTCGTGATACTCCTGCAGCGTCTTGACGTCGTACCCGCGCTGTTTCAGGGCCGCGATGCCCAGCGCGGCGGCCTTGGCACCTCCCAGCGTCGTCATGATGGGCGTGCCGGTGTACACCGCCGTGGTGCGGATTTTGATTTCATCCGCGCGCGGCACCTGGCCTGAGGGCGTGTTGATGACCAGTTGAATCTCGCGGTTCTTGAGCATGTCCACCGAATTGGGCCGGCCCTCACTCAGCTTGAACACTGTCTTGACCGGCAGACCAGCCTTGCTGATGGCCGCCGCCGTGCCATGCGTTGCCACCAGCTCGAAGCCCAGCTCCAAAAACTGCCGCGCCACCTCCGCAATGTGCGGTTTGTCCGCATCGCTCACGCTGATGAACACCCGCCCCGAGGTGGGCAGCGGCGAGCCGGCCGCCATTTGGGATTTGGCGTAGGCAATGCCCAAATCCGCATCCAGCCCCATGACCTCGCCGGTGGAGCGCATCTCGGGCGAAAGCAGAATGTCCTGGCCGTGAAAACGATTGAAAGGGAACACTGACTCCTTGACCGCCCAATAGGTCGGCCAGATTTCCGCCGTGAAGCCCAGCTCCGGCAGCGTTTTTCCGGCCATGATTTTGGCCGCCAGCTTGGCCAGGGGCACGCCAATCGCCTTGCTCACAAAGGGCACCGTGCGGGACGCGCGCGGGTTGACTTCCAGCACATACACGCGCCCGTCCTTGACGGCGTATTGCACGTTCATCAGCCCCGCCACGCGCAACTCGCGCGCCATGGCATGCGTATATTCGCGAATGGTTTGGATGATTTCCCGGGAAAGCGTATGCGGCGGCAGCACCATGGCCGCGTCCCCCGAGTGCACCCCCGCAAACTCGATATGCTCCAACATCCCGCCAATCACCACCAGCCCCTGCTGCGGACTGGGGTACAGCCCCACATCCGCAATGCAATCCACATCCACCTCGATGGCGTCCTCCAGAAACTTGTCCACCAGCACCGGCCGCTCCGGCGATGCCTCCACCGCAAAGCGCATGTAATGCGCCAGCTCGGCGTCGGAATACACAATCTGCATGGCCCGCCCGCCGAGCACAAACGACGGCCGCACCAGCACCGGATAGCCCAGCTCGCGCGCCACCGCCAGCGCCTCCGCCTCGTTGGTGGCTATGCCATTGGGCGGCTGGGGAATATCCAGTTTGCGCAGCATCGCCGCAAAAAGTTTGCGGTCCTCGGCAATCTCGATGCTCTGGGGCGAGGTGCCAATGATGTTCACCCCGTTGCGCTGCAAGCCCAGGGCGAGGTTTAGCGGCGTTTGCCCGCCAAATTGCGCAATGGCCCCCTGGCATTTTTCGCGGTGATAAATATGCAGCACGTCCTCCAGCGTCAGCGGCTCGAAGTAGAGCCGGTCACTGGTATCGTAATCGGTCGAGACCGTCTCCGGGTTGGAGTTGACCATGATGGTCTCAAAGCCAATCTCCTTGAGCGCAAAAGCCGCGTGCACGCAACAGTAATCAAACTCGATGCCCTGCCCAATCCGGTTGGGGCCGCCGCCCAAAATCATGATTTTGGGGCGGTCGCTGGGTTTGACCTCGTCATCGCCCCGGTCATACGTCGAATAATAGTACGGGGTGTACGCCTCAAACTCCGCCGCGCAGGTGTCCACCAGCCGGTAGGAGGGCGTCAAGCCATGCGCCAGCCGCCAGGCACGCACTGCATCCTCGGTCTGGCCGGTTAAATGAGCGATTTGCCGATCTGAAAAACCTAGCGCTTTGGCGCGTGTTATTAATTCAACATTCATGCGCAGCTTGCGGCGGGGTGCCCGCAAAATCCGGCAAATGAAAGCCTGTGCCGGGGGGTTTGTCCAGTGTTTTACATGCGCTGTTGCCGGGAACCTTGAACCCTGCCTCGTGACCACCGCCCCCTCCCGCCCAG
Organism: Fontisphaera persica; assembly: GCF_024832785.1. Taxonomy (GTDB): domain Bacteria; phylum Verrucomicrobiota; class Verrucomicrobiia; order Limisphaerales; family Fontisphaeraceae; genus Fontisphaera; species Fontisphaera persica. The sequence continues at coordinate 4,586,446 of NZ_CP116615.1, read as the reverse complement.
GTTTGCCCTGAACGAACGTAAAAGGCCCGGAACGCCAGCGCATGCCGCCTGCGGACGCCCGCCGTCCGGGCGCTTCATCGCCAGCCCTGGTACTCGCGCAAAAACATCCACAAATCGGCCAAGTCCGCCGGCGCCCACCCCTTGAGCAGGCCTTCCGGCATCAGAGACCCGGCGGCCGGCACCGAGCGCACAATTTCCGCAGCGCGCAAACGCACCACCCCCTGCGCGGTCTGCACCAGCCGGATTTCCATCCCCTCAAAGAGCGGACGCCCCGTGACACTCTGGCCGCTGGTGAGCTGGTATTCCCGCAGCCGGTATTCCTCCGCAACGCGAAGCTGCGGATAGGCTATGTGCGGAAACAGCTCCAGCGGCGGCAGCCGGGCCGCCCCCTGCTCGAGGGGCGGCGCGCGCAACGGGTCGGCGTGGCAGGCAGCGCATGACCGCTCAAAGCGCGCAGCGCCCCGCTGGGCATCACCCTTGGCCCAGGGGGTCGAGCGCAACAGCGCCTCCAAAGATTTCAGGGCCAAGGCCGCAGGCAGATGCGGCTCCCGCAGCGCGTTGGGGTGATGCTGCGCCAGCCAGTCCCAAACCGGTTGATAATCGGCCATCAGCCCACCCGCAGACAGGTTGGTTTCCGTAATCCCAAACTTCTGCCCGGTCTGGCGCTCCAGCAGCCGCAAAGTTTGCTGGCGCAATTCGCCCTGCTCCGGCATGGCCGCAAAGCGGCGCAGGGCGCGGGCCATTGGGGCCAGATGCCGCGGGTTGTCTTCCGGCGGCAAGGCCGCCAGCGCCTTCAAACTGGCCTCCACCACTTCCAGCGGCCCGGCCTCCAAAGCGCCAAGGAAAATGACGCGGTCCCCCGCTTCCGGGGCGCGCGCCAATTCCACCGCAATTTCCCATTGGCGCGGCAAATCCACCGTCGGCCAGCGACGCCGCAAAAAGCCGCGCGTTTGCTCCGGCGGTAGCAGGGCCAGCACTTGCAGCAGCTCCGGCGTGCAGGGAAATTTGGCATCCCGCTGCCCTGCCGCCAAAAAACGCGCCGCCGCCTGCCGTTGCAGCGCCGGACTCAGCAGCGGCACCAGCGGCAACAGGGGCGGGCGGGCAAAATCCGGATGCCGGACGAGCGCCTCGGCCAGCGCCGGGTCCCGCGCCAGCAAATGCCGGCCCAGTTCAACCAGGCGCGGCTGCCAGCCGGCCAGCGATTCCGGGGGCACACCCGCCAGTTTGCGGCCCAGGCCGGCAAGCGCATCGGCGGTGGCCGAGGTCATGGACGCCTCGCGCGCCAGCGGCAGCCGGGCCGCCACACAAAGATAATGAAAATCCAGGGAGGGCGGGGTGTTGGCCTGAATGCGCTCCATCACCTTGCGCAAAGTTCTGGCCTCATCATCGGCCAGCATGGCCAGGAATCGCGCCAGCTCCACATCCAAAACCGTTTGCCCGGAGGGAAAGGCAGAGCGGGCCGTCAGGCGCAGGCGCCGCAAGTCCATTTCATGTCCCTGAAAGGACGTTTGCAGCCCAAACCCGGCAAACGTATCCCAGCCGGGCTGGACGCGCCGGCAATCCCCCAGCGCTGCCATCATCAGGCTCAAGGCCTCCGTTCGCAGGCCCGTATCACTGGTGGCATTCCATGCGCCCAGCGCCAGCTCCAGCGCATTCGTATGCCAGGAAACGCCAGGCTCCCGAAGTAAGAGCGCCAGCGCCGCCCCCAGCCGCGAGGGCGCATCCGCCCGCAAGCCCTGACGCAACCTCTCCCATGCAGCCTGCGGCAGCCGGGCAGCCAGCCGCGCTGCCAGTTGGCGGATGCGGGTGTCCGGATGACCCAGGTTGTCGCGCAACACCGCTTGCAGCGAAAGGTTTTCCAATTCCAAATAACGCTCCTGCAAAGCCTCCAGCGCCACCCGGCGCGGCCACGGATGCGCATCCAGCGCCAACTCCAACAATACCCCGGTAAATCCCGGCGCCGGCTTCACCCCCAAGGCCCATGCCGCGCGCGCGCGCACCTCCGGCTCCGGCGCGCGGGCGGCTACGGCCGCTTCCCGTGCGGGCAGGCCGTCAAAGGTGTGCACCAGCACTTCGATGGCGCGCGCCCGTTGTTCAGGCGGACGCAAAGGGTCCACCACGGCACGCACATAAACCTCCGGCCCCAACCGTTGCGCCACCGGCTGCCAGGCGGCCCGGCTCCACGCCTCCCACGGTTGCGGCACAACCAGCGTGGACTCCAGTGTGCCGGCGCTGCGCACCAGATGCAGGACATCCCGCACCACCCGGTCCGGCCCGGTGTGAGCGATGCGGCAAACGCCGCTTTGCCCCCCGCGCCCCGAGGCCACCAGCAACGCCCCATCCGGCGCCACCGCCAGCGCCGTGGGCGCAAAACCGGAGCGGCCCTCGGCTTCCAGAAACAACTCAGGCGCGCCCGTGTAGGAGGAGCCCTCGGGATGCAAAGGTACAAAAAACACGCGCCCCCAAACCCAATCCGCCACCATCAGGCCGTGCTGGTAACGCTCGGGAAATTGATGATGCTGGTACACCACCACCGCGCTGGGGCGCGCCCGCCCCAAGTCCGTCAACGCGCGCACCGTGTCCGCATAATAATCCGGCCGCGCCCGGCCTGCCGCCGCCTCCAGGCCCACGGCGTTGCGCCATCCATGATGTCCGCCCAAGGCCACATGATGCACGCTGGCGGGCGCATACCACGGCAGGCCAAAGTCCGCTCCCGCCTCGCCCTCGGCGGTGAAACCATCCCCGGCTTCATTAAAATCGAGCCCGCCCGGGTGATGAAACCCGTGCGCCACCACCTCGTACTCATGCCAGTCCGGACTGAAACGATACAAGGCGCCCCCGTCAGCCACCGAAACCGGCGAGCTGTCCAACGGCACAAACCCGCGTTGCGGCGCATCCCCCGCGCCACAAAGCACATACCACCAGCGGTCCGCGCCCTGGCGCAAGGCACGCCACGCATTGGGCGGGCCGGTAAACGTGAGCAATTTCTCCGGCGGACCATCGGCCACGCCATCCTGATTGTTGTCCCGGTAGCGAAGCAGCGCCTGGTCCACAATGGCCAGCACCCCTGCACCTTCCACCGCTAACGCCGTCACCGCGCCAGGGGTCAGCGCAAAAACCGTGACACCCTCCGCCACCCCATTGGTGTCGGCATCTTGCAAAACGCGAATGTACCCCGCCCCGCCCACCAACACCCGCCCCCACCCATCCACCGCCAGGGCCGCCGGATTGGGGGTCAAGCGCGGCTCCGCCACCCAGTGCGCCTGAAAACCAGCCGCCACCCGCAGCCCCACCTCCGGCACGGACATCAAGGGAGGCGGCGCAGGTTGCGCATATATTAATAAGCTCAGGCCGCCACCCGTCAGGGCCCAAAACAACGCGGCCAGCCATTGGCCCGCCCGTCTATGCCACCCCAAACGCACAAGCCGCAGCCTACACCGGCAATGGACCTTTGGCAACGCAACCGCGGAGGGTGTCACACCGTCATGGGTCCCCAGCAGGCCAAATAATCACACGCGAAGATTGACACACCGGCAGCCCGCATGCTTGATTGAAACCATTCTTGAGCAAGCCTTAAACAACAACGTACCCATGGGACAAGCGGCGGATGCGGAAAAAATTAAGGCCATCCTTTGGAGCGCAGTGGACGAGCTGAACTTGCAACTGCGCCGGGACCAACGACTTGCCAAAAACCCGGAAGAACGCCTCACCGGCGAAGGTGGGAGGCTCGATTCCCTGGGGTTAATCAACTTGCTGGTCCTCACCGAGCAGCGCATTGAAGCAGAATTCGGCTGCCCCATCATGCTGGCCGATGACCAGACCATGGCAGCCGAGTCCAGCCCCTTTGCAACTTTGGGAACTTTGGCCGAGCATATTCGCAAACTATTGGAGCAGAAGTTATCGTAATTTTGTGGCGCACTTTTTGCTTTTTTCTTACTTCTGTTAATGACGGACTCGCAGCATGCGTTTTCCATCGGCGCCCCGCGCAGCCTTAAAGGTCTGCTGCTGGCGGACTTTAATGCGCTGAATTTTGCGGGCATTCTCGAGAACAACGAGGAATCGCCCACCGTGGAAGTCATCGCCGGCGATTACGGCGAAGTCCTCCCCATGCTCGCCGATGCCCAACGCCCGGAGTGGCTGGCCCATCCCGACTTTGCCTGGGTATGGACGCGCCCCGAAATGGTGGCGCCCCCCTTCCGCGACGCCCTGGCCAATTTGCCTTCTGACCCAGGCGCGGTGCTGGCGGCAGTGGACAGTTTTGCCCAGGCGGTGGCCGCGGCAGCGGGGCGGGTCAAGTGGCTGTTTGTGCCCTCGTGGCAGGCCACCTGGCCAGCCGGCGTGCTGGCCGCCTGGCAACCGGCGCGCGGCGCGGCCCGCCTGCTGGCCCAGATGAATCTCCGCCTGGCCGAAGCCCTGGCGGACATCCCCAATGTTTTTGTGCTGGATAGTGTCCCGTGGTTCATCGCCGGTGGCAAGGAAGCCTTCCAGGACAAGCTCTGGTTTCAGGGCAAAATCCCCTTCAACCACGCGGTGTTTCAGGCGGCCGCCCGCGACCTGAAAGCCGCCCTGCAGGGCCTCACCGGCCAGGCACGCAAACTCGTGGTGGTGGACCTCGATGACACCCTCTGGGGCGGCATCGTGGGCGAAGTGGGCTGGGAAAAATTGCAGGTCGGCGGCCATGACGCCCTCGGCGAGGCGTATGCGGACTTCCAGCGCACCCTCAAGGCGCTCACCCGCCAGGGCATTCTGCTGGGCATCGTCAGCAAAAATGACGAGACCACCGCCCTGACCGCCCTGCGCGAACATCCCGAAATGCAACTGCGCCCCGAAGACTTCGCGGGCTGGCGCATCAACTGGCAGGACAAAGCGCAGAACCTCGCGGAGCTGGCCGCCGAATTGCGGCTGGGTTTGCAATCAGTGGTGTTCATTGATGACCAGCCCGCCGAACGCGCGCGCATCCGTGAAGCCCTCCCCGAGGTGCTCGTGCCGGAATGGCCGGAAAACCCCATGCTTTTTTCCCGCACCCTGCTCTCCTTGAAATGCTTTGAAAACCCCCGCCTGAGCGAGGAAGACCGCGCCCGCGTGGCCGCCTACGAGGCCGAGCGCCGCCGGGCCGATTTGCGGCGCGAAGTGCCCTCCGTGGAAGATTGGCTCCGCCGGCTCGAGCTGCAGGTCAAAGTGGAAAAGCTCAACCCCGCCAATCTGCCACGCGCGGCCCAACTGCTGAACAAGACCAATCAGATGAATCTCACCACGCGGCGCCTCTCGGAAGCCGAACTGGCCGCCTGGGCTTCGGTGCCCGGCCATGCCGTCTGGGTGTTCCGCGTGAAAGACAAGCTGGGCGACTCCGGCCTGACCGGCCTGGCCAGCTTGCAGGTGCAGGGGGAGCAGGCAAAAATCGTGGATTTCCTGTTGAGCTGCCGCGTCCTGGGCCGCAAGGTGGAGCAGACCATGGTGCACTGGCTGGTGCAGCAGGCCCTGGCCGCCGGGGCGCACGAGGTGGTGGCCGAATACCTCCCCACCCCCAAAAACAAACTCTGCCTCGAATTCTGGCAGCGCAGCGGTTTTCAAACCACCGATGGCCGCCGGTTCCTCTGGAACACCGGCTTGAAGTACCCCCTGCCCGATTACATCCAACTGGCCGCCGGCAGCGGCCAGACCACCGTCCGCCCCTCCATTGAAGTCGGCCAGTCGGCGGAACTGAATCTCGCCATCACCGGCGAAACGCTGCGCCAGTTTATTGCCCTGACCGGCGACGCCAGCGCCCTGCATGCCGACCCCGAATTTGCGCGCCGCACCCGTTACGGCGGTCTCCTGGTCCATGGCATGTGCCCCTTGCTGTTCCTTTCCGTGCTCGACCTCGTCCAGCAACCCGGACGCCGCGCCATGTTCCGCCAGCTCAAAGCCAATTTCAATCACCCCATTTACCCGGATGACCCGCTGCTGCTCCGCGCCACCATCACCGAGTACATCCGCGAAGTCCGCGCGGTGGAGATTGAATTCCAAATCCGCCACCGCAACACCGGCCTGGACCTTACCAACGGTTTGGCGGCGTATGTGCTCGAAAAAACTTCGCAGGACACCACCCTCCTCACCGCCCCACAGAGCGGCAGCCCGGCACTGGTCACCGACCCCCTCCAAAGTCCGGAGCTGGCCCTGGAGCAAATCCCCCGCGGCATGGAGGCCGGCTTCACCTTCGTCATCACCGATGCCAGCCTGCTCGCGGCCTACGAGCTGCTGGCGGGCGCGGTGGACAACATGCCGGTGGATTATGAGACCTGGCGCTGGCGCTGCGACACTGCCAGCCTGCTGGCCACCTCGCTGGTCTCCACCTTTGTCGGCCAGTGCATCCCCGGCCGCTACGGCACCTGCCGCAACGTGGAGCTGACCTTCCATCAACCCCTGGAAAAATACCAACCCTACCGGTTCCAAGGGCACGTGAACTACACCTCCGCCTCCACCTCCTCGGTCATCACCCAGGTGGCCATCGCGCATCCCCAGGCGGCGCCGGGCGTCGCCTGGGTGGCGGGTAAAATTCATGCCGGTGTCCTACCCTCCGTCCCATGACCCCCATCGTGTGGCCGGAAGGAAAGCGGTTTGCCTTCACGGTGTTTGATGACACCGACGCCGCCACCGTCGAAAAATTGCGGCCCGTCTATGATTTGCTCGCCGGCCTCGGTTTTCGCACCACGAAAACTGTCTGGCCCCTCCCGCCCACCCAGCCCCCGGAAGTCGTGGGCGGCGCCACTTGCGCTGACCCGGATTACCTGGCCTGGGCGCAATCCCTCCAACAGCAGGGCTTTGAAATTGCCTGGCACAACGCCACCTGCCACAGTTCCACCCGCGAGCAGACCCTGCGCGGACTCGACACCTTCGCCCGCCTCTTCGGCGGCCCGCCGCGCACCATGGCCACCCACACCACCTGCCGCGAAGCACTGTACTGGGGACCCGGCCGCTTGAGTGGCGTCCGCCGCTGGCTCTACCTGCTGCTCACCGGATTCCGTCACGCCCGACGCTATCGAGGTCATGTGCCCGGCGACCCTTATTTCTGGGGGGACGTCTGCCGCGACCAATTGAGCTACGTACGCAATTTTGTCTTTCCCGGCATCAACACCCTCGCCGCCTGCCCCTGGATGCCCTATTACGACCCCGACCGCCCCTATGTGGCCGCCTGGTTTGCCGCCAGCGAAGGCGCACACGTGGACAGTTTCAATGCGCTGTTGCACGAGGCCCACCAGGACCGCCTCGAGGCCGAAGGCGGCGCCTGCATCGTCTATACCCACCTGGCCAAGGGGTTTGCCGCCCAGGGATGCGTGCACCCGCGATTCCGCGAATTGATGGAGCGGCTCAGCCGCAAGCCGGGCTGGTTTGTGCCGGTGGCGGTGTTGTTGGATTATTTGCGGCAACAGCGCGGCCTGCACACGCTCACCCCCGCCGAGCGTTCTCACTTGGAATGGCGCTGGCTCCGGCATAAGCTCCGCGTGGGCACCACCTGATGGGCATCCAAATTCAACGCGCCACACCGGACGATATGCCGGCCGTGCAGGCCTTCAATGCACGCCTGCGCGCCGGGGGCATTACCGATTTCAAATTGCCCGAAACCGCCGTTTCCACCTGGCTTCCCCGGGACGGTGCCTCCCCTCTCTACGAAGAGCTGTGGCTCGCCAAAGACGGCCCGGACGTGCGCGGCGGCTACGTGCTCAAACACCAGCCCTTCCGCGTGGGGCAGGAGACCCTGGCAGTCGGCTATCTCTATTCCCCCGTCAGCGAGGCGCTGGTGGATTCCCGATTTGGCGCGCTCGGCCTGCAAATCCTCCTCCACGCCCAACGCCAGCAACCGCTGCTTTACTGTCTGGGCATGGGCGGCCTGGACCGTCCCCTGCCCCGCCTCTTGCAGGCCAGCCGCTGGCAGCTCGTGCCGGTGCCGTTTTTGTTTTATCCCGCGCGCCCGGCCGTTTTGTTGCGCGAATTACCCCTCCTCCAGCGTACCCGCGGACGCGCCCTGGCAGCCAGGGTACTGGCGGCCACGGGACTGGCCTGGCTCGGTCTGCGCGCCTGGCAGGCCGTCCGCCAGGCCGGACCGCCCCAAGGAGTGGAAGTCACTGAAATACCGCACTTCGATGCGTGGGTGGATGACCTTTGGCAGGCCGCCGCGCCACATTATGCCTTCATTGCGGAGCGTACCCTGCCCGCCCTGAATCGGCTCTACCCCCCGGGGCATCCGCGCTTTCTCAAACTCCAGGTTAAACGCCACCAGGAAATCGTGGGCTGGACCGTGGCCCTCGACACCCCCATGCGCGACAGTCGCCATTTCGGCAACCTCCGCGTCGGCTCCGTGGTGGATGTGCTGGCGGCGTCCGGCGCTGAATACGCAGTGGCCGCCGCCGCCACCGATTTTTTGCTGCGGCGCGGGGTGGACCTGATAGTGACCAACCAGGCGCATCAGGCCTGGGTCAAAGCTTTCCGCCGGGCCGGCTGGCTGCCCGGGCCTTCCAATTTCATCTTTGCCGCCGCCCCCCCACTGGCCGCGCGCCTGCAACCCTGGCCCCACACCTGCGCCCAAGCCCACCTCACCCGCGGCGACGGCGAAGGCCCAACGCATTTGTAATCACGGGCCTGCCTACCGGTCCCGGATGGCGATCTGGCCTTTGCGGGCGAAGTTGATGGACTCGGCCAAAATGCGCGCGGCTTCCTGCGGCGCGTGGAAGCCCATCGAATTTTCCGCTTCCACAAAGTCCAGGAAGAATTGCGCCTTGCGCTGGAAATCCTGCGCCTTCACCAGCGCCGGATGGTTGGTGGCCAGGCCGGCGGCGCGGGCGTTCTTGAGATCGGCAATCAAATCCATCAGCGCGTCCATGGCCTGGTTGCGCAACTGGTAGGTCCGGTCCTGAATGGTCTCCACCCGCGCCTTCAACTCCGCTTCAGGCCACTTGTGGCAGGTCTGGCAGGCGTGGGAAATGTTCAAGAGCGGGCTGCGGACATGGTGGTCGCTGATTTTCGTGGCCCCCACCCGCTTGAACGGCATGTGGCAGTCGGCGCACGCCACCCCGCTGCGGGCGTGGATGCCCTGGCTCCACAACTCAAACTCCGGATGCTGCACCTTGAGCGCCGGCGCGCCGGTGTCGGCATGAACCCAGTCGCGGTGCCCCACTTCATCATAATAAGCCAGCACTTGCTCGGCCTTCAGGCCATGGTGCCACGGATACACCAGCCGTTTTTCCTGGCCCTTGAAGTAATATTCCACGTGGCATTGGGCGCACACGTAGGAGCGCATCTCCTGGCGGGTGGCGTCGCGGTTCACGTCATAATTTTTCACTCCCTGAGCGGCCTTCAGCGCGGTTATGCCCTCGATGAAACCCGGGCGGGTGATGCGCAGGGCCATGGTTTGCGAGTCATGGCAGTCAATGCAGGTAACCGGATGCTCCACCAGCGGGCGCGCCTCGGCCCACGGCATCGAGTTCATCTTTTCAAAGCCCTTGAAGAGGTCGCCGTTGCCCAGTTTTTTGTACGGCACATACACCGACGCATGGCAATGCATGCACGTGCCCGGCTGTTTCACCACCCGCTGCCGCCCCGTAAATGTCTGGTCTTCCAGCATGAAGGCATGGCCCCGCTCCTCGCGAAAGTCCGCCGCAAAGGCATACCCGGCCCACATCGTCTTAAGGCGCGGGTCCTCCTCCAGCCGCGACTGGGAAACCACCGAGCGCGGATCCGCCTGCGTGGGCGTGCGCGGCATCGCCTCGCTGCCGCCGTATTTGGTGCGCACCTGGTCCACCGTGCGCTTGTAATCGTCATACTGCATCGGGAAATTCTTGCCCCAGATGGCCGGGTCCTGGGTGTCGTCGTTCAGCTCCACCACGCGGAAGAAGGGATTTTTGGCCTCCTGTTTGCGCTCCACAATCGTGGTGAGAAAGGCCAGGCCCACAATGGTCACCCCACAGGCCACGATGATGGTCAACAAGGCCACGCGCATGGCCTTGCTCCGGACAGTTTCGGGTATTTGCGGTTCAGCGCTCATAGGCAGTGGTCAGGTCGGGCGCAAACGCCCCCCGCAAAGGGTGCCCCACGTCGGCATGGCACTTCATGCACGAGAGGGTGTCGTTGCCCTGGTGGGCCTCAATGGCCTCCACAATGGGGGTGTGGCATTTGCGACAGGCTTGTTCGGTCACGCTCCGGTTGCGCGGCTTGATGCGCAACGGATCGGGAAAATCACCCGTGGTGAAATACAGCGAATGAAAAAAACCGTTCTCAGCCTTGGTAACGTACTTGGCCACCACGCCGGGCGGGGTGTGGCAATCGTTGCACGTGGCCACGCTGCGATGGCTGGACCTGACCCACGCCTCGTAATGCTCGCGCATGATGTGGCAGTTGGCGCACGCCTGGGGGTCATTGGTCAGGTAGGAGGCACCCCGCGCATAGACAAACGTGAACAAGCCCCCGCCCACGGCAACGCCCACCGCCACCCCGGCGCAGATGCCCCAAAATTTGGTCATGCGGGTCAGCTTGTCCATGACGTCGGCATCTTAATCAAACGCCCGCCCCAAGCAATGCTTATACTGAGCGAAAGGGCGAATTTTTTGACCCGGATCAAAATGCCCCCGCCACCGGCGGCAACGCGCCCCGGCCGGCCCTCCTTTTAGGTTGGCGCTCGACGCCGATTGTGGCATCCATAGGCGGCAACCGGCATTATGCAAACCCCAAAAACGCTGCAAGTCTCGTGTGTCCAACTGCATTGGGCCAAACCGCTGGAGTACAACCTGGAGCGCGTGCTGCATTATCTCAAGGCCGCGGCCGCCGCCGGCAGCCGGGTGGTGTTGTTTCCCGAGGCCTGCCTCACCAGCTACTACTTCCCCTACGCCATCACCCTGCGGCCCGCCCGGGTCGAAGCCGCGCTGAACACCGTTTGCCAGGCCGTCGCGCACGCGGGCCTCTGGGCCATCGTCGGCACGCTAAAAAAAGCGGGGACCCGTTACCTCAATCTGGCGCATGTCATCAACCCCCACGGCCGCATTGTCTATGAATACGCCAAGGTCAACATGGCCGGCCGCGATGAAAAAAAATACTGCCGCGGCGGCAACAAGCTGGCACTGTTTCAACTCGACGGCATCTGGTGCACGCTGGTCATTTGCCGGGACGGCCGGCACCCCGAGTTGTACCGCCTGCCCGCCATGGCCGGCGCGCAGATTCTCTTCCATCCCTCCTGCAGCTCGGACGAAATCGAGGCGGTGACGTGGAAACGCACCTCGGGCCGGGCGCAACAGCCCGTGGGGCCCAACACCAAAATCTTCCACTGCGTGGCCAACACGGTGGGTGAATCGCCCGACGGCCTGCAAACCTCCAGCGGCGACTCCTTCATTCGCGAGCCAAACGGCCTGCCGCTGGCGCAGGCAGGATGGTATCAGGAGGAAATGATTACCGCCACCCTCGACCTCGCCCGCGCCGACCGCGCCTACGTGCTGGACAGCCTGCGCCATCCCCCTTTCCTCCGCCGCCACTGGCAACGGATGGTGCGCGAGGTCAAGGCGCGCGCGAGTCTGCCCCCGCGCTGAAACCTCTGCCCCCGGCCTAGGCTTGCGCCTTGGGTCGAAGCAAAATGGCCTTCTTGTCAGTGCCTTCGACCTCGACGGATTTGGTTTCAATTCGCGGGTCGTTCTTCAGCGCGTTGTGCACAATCCGCCGGTCAAAGGCATTCATCGGCTCCAGCTCCACCACATCCCCCCAGCGGTGGACTTTCTCCGCCGCGGCCAGCGCCTTTTTCACCAGCGCTTCGCGGGCCTGACTCCGGTAACCGGCCACATCCACCGTGACCTTGGGCGCGTGGGGGTCCTGCTGGTAGATGAGCCGGTTGGTCAGGTATTGCAGGCTGGAGAGCGTTTGGCCCTGCCGCCCGATGAGCCGGCCGGAGTCCTCCGTCTTGACATCCAGCAGCAGGCCATCGTCAAGCTGGTGTTCCTCGACGGTGGCCTCGAAGCCCAGGGTTTTCAGCAGGGTTTCCAGGATGAGTTTGGGTTGTGCAGGCATAGGCAAAGGGAGGGCGGCCGGCGGCGGTCTCAGGATTTGCGCCGCGCCGGAGCGGCCGGGGCGGGCGCGGGCGCGGCCGGTGGATTCTTCGCGTCTTGCGTCTTGGTGATTTTCGTCTGCACGATGGTCAGGATGTTCTGCACCGTCCAATACAAAGTCAAGCCGGAGGACATGTTATACAGCACAAACAGGAAAATCAGCGGCATGTACTGCATGATTTTCTGCTGCGTGGGGTCCATCCCGGGAGACGGCGGCGTCAACTTGGCCTGCCAGAACATGGTGGCGCCCATGATCAGCGGCAGCGGGTTGAGGGGGAATCCCGCCAGCGTGGCCACGGTGTCCGGCACCGACAAATCCCACGCCCACAGGAAGGAGGCCCCGCGCAGTTCAATGGCACTCTGAATCATGAAATAAAACCCGAAAAACACTGGAATCTGAATGAGCATCGGCAGGCAGCCGCCCAGCGGGCTGACCTTGTGCTCCTTCATGAACTCCATCATCTTCCGGTTCATCTTCTGCGGGTCATCCTTGTATTTCTCCCGGATTTTATTCATTTCCGGCTGCAGCTCGGCCAGGCGTTTCATGGAGCGCGTGCTGGCTTTGGTGAGCGGCCAGAACAGCAGCTTGATGATGATGGTTATCACGATGATGGCCAGTCCGTAGGGCAGCTTGAACGCATCGTGTAGGCCATTCATCGAAAGCAGCAGCACCTTCGAGAAAAACCCGAAGAACCCGTTGAACTTCATCAGGTGGTCCAAATCATTCTTCATCTGCTCCGCCAGCCGCGCCAGGCCGTTGTATTCCTTGGGGCCGGCATACAACGTGATGTGATGCACCACCGACGTCCCCGGCGCCACCGTCTGCCCGCGAAACACCAGCGCCGCCTCGAACCCAATGTTTTTCGCTGCGTCTTTTTCCCCCAGCGACAGCTCCACTTTGCGCGCCACCGCCTCGGCGGCTGGCAGGGCGGGAATGGCCGCCAGGGCGAAAAACCGGTTGTGCGCCGCCACCCACGTCACCGGCTCCCCTTCCGAGCGGTAGGTCAGCCGGGGCGTGCCGGGAAAACAGCCGAGCGTCCGGTTGGCAAACCAGCCTTCATCCAGATGCTTGGTGCGCTTGGTGTCCCGCACAAAAACGCCCAATTGCATCACCTCTTCCTTGGAATTCACCAGCGAGGCCGTCCCCGCCAGCACTTCATGCGTCGGCAGAATGGCCGGCTGCGTACCGCGATTCTCGATGCGCACCAGCGCTTTCACCAGGTAGTTGGTGGTGGGAAGGAATTCCTTGACGATGTGCAGGCCGTTGCTCAGCGTTTTCTCCGCCCGCACCCCCGGCCCCACCCGCTGCAGCTCATAAATCCCGTCTTCCTCCAGCGCGGGATGCCCCCCCAACGCCAGCACCGGCGCCAGCGCGCCGCGGTTCAGCACCACCCCCGGCTCCTGCGCTTGCTCGCTTTTTTTGCGCCGGATGGTCTGCGGATATTTTTTCGGGTCCAGCTCAATAGCCTTCAAACCGCCGCCCTGCGAGGTGAAGATGTAAGTGATGCCATCATGCACCAGCCGCTCAACTTTTTCCGGTGTCCCCGGCGCAGGACGGGGCCGCGGCGGCAGATTGGTGGGCGCGGCCGACAAAAAGGTGGTCGGCGCGGCATTGGTCAACACCACATTCGTGGCGCCAGCCCGGCTCACCTGGTTGGTCGGCGCGGGCAGCGGCGCCGGCGGATAAATCAGGTTCACCAGCGGATACCACGCCACCAGCAGCAGAAAGGAAACAACCAGAACAATGACAGCTTTGCGATCCATGCTTCAAAACTTTCCGATGGGCCGCGGCGAGGAATCCGGCGGCACCGGGTCCAGACCCGCCCCGCCCCACGGATGACACCGGCACACCCGCCGCACCGCCAGCCAGCCGCCGCGCGCCGCTCCATGGCGCCGCACCGCCTCCAGGGCGTACTCCGAGCACGTGGGCGAAAACCGGCAGCCGCATCCCGGCCCCAGCACCCCATGCAACAAAGGCGACACCACGGCGCGATAGAGCCGGATGCCCCCGCACATCATGGCCTGGGCGATGTTCACAAGTCTTTTAACAAACGGGCCAGCCGGAGCGCCTGCAAAAAATCGGCCTCCACCTGCCCAAAAGATTTCGCGGCCAGCGACGGACGCGCCACCAACACCATGTTCACCGGCTGGCGCAGCGCGTTTTGATGCCGCCGCCACACCTCGCGCATCAAGCGCCGGCCCCGGCTCCGTACCACGGCCGAACCCAGCGCCCGCGAGGTCACCACCCCCAGCCGGCTCCCGGCGCCTTCCGGCGCGGGCTGCCAATTCATAATCAAACAGCCGACCACCAGCCGCCGGCCCTCCCGGCGCAGCCGGCCAAACTCGCCCGACCGGCGCAATCGCCGTTCCCGCGGCAACCCTTGGGACGCGGCTGGTTTCATGCCGGCCTCCGGGGCTTATACCGGCGTCAAACGCTTGCGCCCCACCCGGCGGCGGTTGGCCAATACCTTGCGCCCGCTCTTGGAAGAATTGCGGGCCAGAAAACCATGCTGCCGCTTCCGGCGTATTTTCGACGGTTGAAGAGTCCGTTTCATAATTATTCTTTGCCTTGCCTGCGACGCCCCGCCTTTCCCGCCGATGCCGGACGGCGCCCGCGCCGCAAGCCCATACTATAACATGGAGCCGGCGAGCCTAACAATGAAGATTCTCATGTCAAGACAGGGAAAAAGAAATATGCCCAACACCCGCCCGCTGCGCCATTGCCAGCCGCCCAGGTTTCGCTATGCTACGCCCTGCCATGTCCAAACGCGTCTTATGCCTGCTGGGACCGGGGTTCGAGGAAATCGAAACGTTGACCCCGGTGGACTTGCTGCGCCGCGCCGGCATCGAGGTGGTGATGGCCTCCCTCACCGGCGAACCGTGGGTCACCGGCCGCTGCCACATCACCGTCCGCGCCGATGCCCCGTTGGCCGAAGTGGCCGGCCAGCCGTTTGATTTGTTGTTCATCCCCGGCGGGCCGGGCGTCAAAGGCCTGCGCGCCGATGGCCGCCCCGCCCAGTTGGCGCAGCAGTTTGTCCAGGCCGGCAAACCCGTGGCAGCCATTTGCGCCGCCCCTACCGTCCTCGCCGATGCCGGCCTGCTTCAGGGCCGCCGTTTCACCGCCCATTTTTCCGTCCACTCCGAGCTGCCCCAAGCGCTGGCCCATGAAAAAGTGGTGGTGGACGGGCCCCTCATCACCTCGCGCGGCGCCGGCACCGCGCTGGAATTTGGTTTGGAACTGGTCCGCCAACTGGCCGGCGATGCCGCCGCCCAGGAGGTGGCCAAAGCCATTATGTGTTAACCCTCTGCCCGCAGCCCCGCGCATGAGCATGCTCGTCGTTCACGTCCACGTGCAGGTCAAACCTGAGTGCGTGGAAGCCTTCAAGGAAGCCACCCTGGCCAACGCCAGGGCCAGTGTCCAGGAACCCGGCATTGCCCGGTTTGATGTGGTGCAACAGGCCGATGACCCCACCCGCTTTGTGCTGGTGGAAGTGTACCGCACCGCCGAGGCCCCCGCCGCCCACAAGGAGACCGCCCACTACGCCGCCTGGCGTGATGCCGTCGCTCCCATGATGGCCGTGCCGCGCTCCAGCGTGAAGTACACCAACCTTTTCCCCGCCGACGCCGGCTGGTGACATGCGCTTTGAATTTGCCACCGCAGGGCGCATCGTGTTCGGCCGGGGATGCGCCCGCGAAGCCGCCACGCTGGCCCAATCCCTGGGCCGCCACGCCCTGATTGTGACCGGCGCCCACCCGGAACGCGCCCAACCTCTCCAGCAATGGCTGCAGGCCGCAGGGGTCCAGACCACCTGCTTCCCAGTGGCCGGCGAGCCGACCGTCGAGCACGTCCGCCAGGGCGCGGCCCTCGCGCGCCAGGCGGGGGCCGACTTGGTGCTGAGTTTTGGCGGCGGCAGCGCCCTGGATGCCGGCAAGGCCATCGCCGCCATGATGACCAACACCGGCGAGTTGCTCGATTATCTGGAAGTCATTGGCCGGGGCCAGCCGCTGACCACGCCGCCCGCCCCTTTCCTGGCCATCCCCACCACCGCCGGCACCGGCACGGAAGTCACCCGCAACGCCGTCCTCGCTTCCCCGGCCCACCGCGTCAAAGTCAGCCTCCGCAGCCCCCTCCTGCTGGCCCGCGCCGCGTTTGTGGACCCAGAGCTGACCCGCAACCTGCCGCCAGCGCTCACCGCCACCACCGGCATGGACGCCCTCACCCAGCTCATCGAACCTTACGTCTCCTGCCGCGCCAATCCCCTGGTGGATGCCTTGTGCGAGGAAGGACTCAAACGCGCAGGCCGCGCCCTCCGCCGGGCCTTCGCCCACGGTGCCGACTTGGACGCCCGCGAAGACATGGCCCTCGCCAGTCTCTTCAGCGGCCTGGCCCTGGCCAATGCGGGGCTGGGCGCCGTCCACGGTTTTGCCGCCCCGCTGGGCGGCAGCTTCACCGCCCCCCATGGTGCCGTCTGCGCCGCCTTGCTGGCCCCGGTGATGCGCGTGAATTTACAGGCGGCGGACGCCCGCGTGCCGCACAGCCCCTTGCGCGAGCGCTACCAGCGCATTGCCCGCCTCCTCACCCAAAACCCCGCCGCCTCGGCCGAGGATGGCATCCGCTGGGTGGCAGACTTGTGCCGGGATTTGGGGATTCCGCCGCTCCGCGCTTATGGCGTGGCTCCCGCCCACTTTACGGAGCTGGCGCAAAAAGCCGCGCAAGCCAGCAGCATGAAGGCCAACCCCCTGCCCCTGACCCACGCGGAGCTCCTGACCATCCTCGAGGCGGCCTGGTGAAGCCGCGGGCGGCCGGCGCCCCACTCTTTCTTCCGCGGGATTCTACTTCACCACCAGATTAAAACTCTCCGAGTGGCTGTTGAACTCCGGCGCGTACATGCACTGGATGGACGCCATGCCGGTTTGATAAGTGCCCCGATGCTGCACGCGCGTGGAGTATTCAAACACGTACACGCCCTTGGGCAGGTAGCTGATGAAGAAATGGCTCGCCGTGTCCCGCGTGCTCTCGTAGTACCCCAGGCCATCCTGATAGCGATAGCGCGAAAGCACGTTCACCGGCTCCACCCCGCTCCCCCGCTGGTCCTTCAAATGCACGTATTCCATGTCCCGGTCCACGCGCAATTCAATCCGCACCACCAGTTCATCCCCCACGTTGATGGGGCCTTTGACCGGCTCCAACACCGGGCCTTTTTTGGTGTGCGTCTTCACATACAGCGTCTTCTTCAGTTTGAGCGGCGTGCCCTCGTAAGGCGTGACCTTGCTCATGTCCTCCAGATATTGCCAGTGCACGCTGCCCCACGACACGCCCGGGTCGGTTTTCTTCACCGTAATCTGCCCCATTTTGGCCTTCACCTCGGCGCCGCTGAAGCGTTTTTCGTAGAAGCCCGTCCCGGCCTCGACCTTCTCCGGTTTAATCGCCAGTCCGCCCACGCTCACCTCCACCAGCGCATCGCTGGACAGCAGGTTGTTGCCGCGCAGCAGCAAACCATACACCGCATCGGCGGTGGCCTTGGTGGTCTTCCAGTTCTGAGTTTGTTTCTGCTTCAGCAGCCAGACCTTGCAATCTTCCACCGCCCGGGCGTCATTCATCACTTCGTCAAAGGCCTCAATCATCATCGCCTGCGTCTCAATCGGCGCGTGGAACCACCACCACGACAGCTCCAAATCACGCCAGAACATCCCCATCTCCTCGTTGGACACCGACCGCTCCTTGATGGACCGCATGATGGCCAGCGCCGTATCGCCATTCTCCGCTCCGCCCCACCGTTTCATGGCAATCGCCAGGTGCGCCTGGCTCTGGCGGTTGGCCAGCTTAAGCCAGTGATTGCGCGACTGCTTCAGGAAAAATTGCACCGCATCCTGATGCTCCTTGGCCACGGCTTTGTCTTTCAGGAAAAAGCTCCGGCCATAGAGGTACAACGCATCCAGCGCGCTGGGCACGTATGCATCCGGATTCTTCATGACCCGCAGGATTTCCCGGTGCCGTTCGTCCATCCACTCGTCCAGGCGGCCGAGCGCCTTCAGCGCGGGGTCCACCTTGAGGTCGCAGCCCAGATGCCGCAACCGCCCAAAGCCCGTCACGATGTACAGGGTGATGTAATCATCCCCCGGCCCGCCGGGAAACCACGGCCAGCGGCCGTCATTCATCTGCATCTCCCCCAGCTTTTGCAGGGCGCGATTGAGCTCATAGTTCAGGCGGTTGTCATCAAACAATATGCCCACATTCCGGCGCGCCTGGCTCTCATTCTGAGCATCCCGGTACCACGGCGTTTCCTCCAGCAGCACCGACTTCAGCTCCAGGTTTTTCTCCAGCGGGCTGTCCAGTGCCGGCGTGTTTTTCCACTGGTCAAAGATGCGGCGGATTTTGGGGTCGCTGTTGGCAATGTGCCGCGCCAGCGTGTTCGCGTAATAGCGGTTGAAGATTTGCTCGGAGCATTCATACGGATACTCCATCAGATACGGCAGCGCCATGACGGCATACCACGCCGGCTGCGAAACCATTTGCACGGTGAACCCCTGATGCTGCAGTGTGCCCGAGCGGTTCTTCACCAGCTTGGTGAACTCAAACTTCTTTGTCCCCGGCCCGCGAATGGGCAGCGGCAGCGACTCCGTCACATAAATGCGCCGCGATAACACCGGCAGATGCCCTTCTTCGCCGTCGGCCAGTTTGCCCGTGGAAGCCACCGCCTTGTAAATCAGGAAACCCAGACCATCAGGCACGCTCAGGCGCCAGGCATACGTGCGCGATTCCTTGGGCGGAATGTCAAAGGCCACCTCATTGCGCGTGTTGCCCAGTTTCTTGTCCGCCGGCTGGTCGGTGGCGGCTTCGCGGAAGCTCAGCACCACCTTGCCCGTCTGGCGCTCGGTGGATTGATTCGAGATTTTTACGGTGAACTCCAGCGTGTCGCCCTCTCGCAAAAAGCGTGGCGGGTTGGGTTGCACCATCAAATCTTTGGCGGTCACCACCTTGTCCTCAATGAATCCGGAGCGCAGCTCCTTGTCGTGCGCAAACCCCAGAAAGCGCCACGTCGTCAGTGCCTCCGGCATGGTGAACTCCAGCCGCACCACCCCGTCCTTGTCCGCGATGAGTTGCGGAAAGAAAAACGCCGTTTCATTCAGGTTTTTGCGCGGGCTGACCTTGCTCAAATCCGGCGCCGCACCGCCGCCCTCGTCACGCCCGGCGCTCTTGCGTTCCTCGGACAGGCCGCGGTCACTTTGCTTTTCGGCCTTGGCCATGTCCATGGGAGCACCCGTCTGGCGGAGGGCCGCGTTTTCACCGGCCATGCCGGGCGCCGGCGGGGCCGGGGCGGCCATGGCGGCCATGGGCGCGGCATCGGCCATTTCCATCTCCACGCCCCGGCGGGCCATGACGGCGCGCCCGCCGCGACCGCCGAAGAAGTATTGATAGCCCCAAAGATTCTGGGTCAGGTCAGGGGGGAAAGAACGGTATCGCCAGTCCACGCCCACATACTCCTCGCGCCAGCCGCCGTAGAGATGATTGAGATGTTTGAGCGTGTTTTCAAACTGCCGGCTCAACTGCGAGTGATCCGTGCGGAACACATTAAAGCGCCGCATCCAGTTGTGTTTGAGGTAGGCATCCAGCGATTCATCATAGAGCGCGGCCACCATCTCGGCAGCCGCCTTCTGGGCATTGGGGCCGGTGACCACCAGGCTCCACGTCTCTTTCTGGCCGGGCATAAGTTTGGAAACCAGCCGCTCCCATTTCACCCCAAGCTGCTTGTTGCTCCAGGGCACCTCCACCCACCGGCTTTCCAGATAAGCGCGATTCTCGCGCACCTGGGTGACGTGCAGCGTGAACCCCCCGCGCATGGATTCGTTGACCGCCTGCTTGATTTGTTCCTGCGTCCGGCCCGGACGGGTCCAGTACTTCTGAATCATTTTACCGCGATGCTCGATTTCAATGTACGCGCGGCCCGTGTCATAGCCGGTGCCCCACAACGCCATGAACTCCTCCCCCGGCTCGCATTGCCATTTCGGGGCGGCCAGCAGGCTGGGGATTTTGAGATTCAGTTTCTCCGCCGCGGGCTCCAGCACCCGCAACGGCAGCATCGCTTTCACCGGTTTCCCAAAACGGTCCTGCGTCTCGAAAATCGCCCGGTACACCCCCGGCCCCAGATTGAAGCTGGCCGTCTGCCGGCCGTTGGTGGAAGTGGTCAGCCCGCGCTCGGCCACCACTTTGCCCAACGGCCACGTGTTGGGGTCCGCCGTCGGCCCGGGCTTGTCCGCCCCGCCCTCGAGCCCGCCGCCGCGCTGGCGCGGATAATACTGGGGCGCCAGCTCCGGCCGTATGACGGTGGCCGGCTGCTCCAGTTGATAAATCTTGAGCGAACCTTCCGCCGCCTGCCCCTCGCCGTCCAGCGTGGTGGTGTAAAGCGCAATCGCCACCGGTTTTTCGCCAGTCAGCCATTCCTCGGCCGACAAACTGGCTTGCAACGCGGTGTACCCCACCATCACCGCCCGTTGTGCCGAGCGCGTCTCGCCGGTGTTGTCAGTCACATCGGCGTAAACGGTGTAGTGGAAGGTTGGCTCGTTGGTCGGCGAAATGGAAAGGTCGGGCTTGGCCACAAACTCCACCTTGAATGTCCCATCCGTGCCTGTGCGAGTGCTGCCGTGCGCAATTTCCTGCGCCCCCGATGACGGATCGGGATTCCACCAATAATACCAGCGCCACCAAATCGGGTACCGCACCTCGCGCACCACCCGGTACTTCACCAGCGCATTGTCCACCGCCGCGCCCGTGTAACTCTCCGCCTTGCCCCCCAGCTCCACCCGGTCATTCAACCGCGCCGCCGTTTTGGGCGCGTCGAGGCTCACCTGGAATTTCGGGCGTTTGTATTCCTCCACGCTGACGCTGGCGCTGCCATTGGGACCGCCCTGCACAAAAATACGCATGCGCCCCGTCACCCGGTCCCGCGGCGCGGTGAAGCTGCCGCTGAAACTGCCAAAATCATTGGCCCGCACCTCGCGGCGCTCAATTTCCTTGCCGTTGGGGTCCGCAAAAACCACCGTCAACTTCTGCCCCGGCAGCAGCTCATACTTGTCCTGTTCCTGGTCCACCTGCAGACAGATGCCCTTGAACGAAATGGTCTGCCCGGGGCGGTACAGCGCCCGGTCGGTGAAGAACAAGGTTTGCGACGCCGGCCGCCGGCGCACCGGAGGCGACGCCCAGTACTCGTTTTGCGACGCCAGCTCCCGGCCCTGATGCCGCACGTGCAGCAGGTAACCCCGCTGGGACGGCACATCCAGCACAAAGAAACCGTTTTCATCCGTGCGCACCGGCGCGTTGGCCACCCGATTGCCCTGATTATCCCAATGCCAGCTCCGCACCTCGGCATTGGCCACCGGCTCGCCGGTCAGGGCTTCAAGCACAAAACCCTGCACCATCCCGTTGAACGTGCGCGGCACCAGCGCCAAATCGCTCACCCAAATGTCGGTGAAATGAACCACGTTATCCTGGTCGGAGAAATCCGCCTTCGCGCTCGCCAGCAAATAGTAAAAACCAGGCTTCAGATTTTCCGGCGCCGCCAGGCTTTCCACCCGTCCCTGATAATCCGTGGTGGGGGGCAGTTTGGCCGACCAGGCATGCGCAGGAGCGCGCTTCAGCACTTCCTTGCGCCCGGCATCATCCAGCCACTCCGGACGGCGGCCCCGTTTCTGGAAGGTCGCGTCCCAGTCCCACGCCACCAGCCGGAAATGCACTTCCGCGATATTCCGGTACTGCACGCGGATTTTCGGCCAGGGCGCATTCCATACCCGCTCGGTGTTCAGGCTCAGTTCGCGGCTCTCAATCTCGCGCACCAGATTCCGGCACATCAGGCCGCCGGCGCTTTTGGGATACACCTTGGCGCCGCGCGACGCCAGCCGGTGGGCCTCCACCCAATCCCCTTCCTCCCGCACCACCAACGCCCAGTGATGCAACGCCATGGCCGCCAGCTCGTGGTCGGTCCACTGGTCCACAAAAGCCTTCAACGCCGCCTTGTAGCGCGCCCGCTTTTCATCCCCAAACGCCGTGTTGTATCCGTAATGCAACCGCGCCAAATCCACATCCAACAACGCCGTTGGGTCACTGTCCGGTTGATGAAACCGCAACAAGTCCTGGTACAGGCGAATGGCCTTCAACTTGGGCGATTCGGTGTCGGTGGTCTCCGGCTTCCAGGCCAGAAAAGCCGCCAGCCCATCCAAAATGGGACTGGTGGCTGGTACTTCAAAAGCATCCTGCGGCTTGGCCGCCGCCTGCTCCCCGGACGTGTAAAATTGCAGGGCCTCGTGCGCCAGAAAATCGTACATCGTGGGCCGGTACTTGTCGGGTATCGAGCCTTTGATTAGCAAATCATCAAATTGGGACACCGGCATCTTCTTGAGAACGTCCGCCGCCGCCAGCGCCGCGGTGAATTCCTTGTCAATTTCCGCAAACAACCGTGGCAAATCCCACGTGGTGAAATCCTTGCCCGGCTCGGCGGCAGTGGCCGTCCGTTGTACGAAACGCCAGCGGTTTTGGATGAAATAATGCCAGTACCAGGTGGCTTGAATGGCATGATACACCGGTTTCAACTCCCCGGGGGCTTTGGCGATTTCTGCCTGCAGCCGCGTGATTTTCTCTTCCGGTTTGTTGCCCTGGATGTTGGCCTCCAGCACAATCTTCCGGCACACCGCCTTGGCCACCTCCCCCCACGCCTTGTCTTTGGTCGCCCCTTGAATGATAGGCTCAAGCGCCTCAATGGCCGATTTGGGCAGGCCCTGGTTGATGGCCTCGTCCACTTTCTTCCATTGGGCATCCCGCACGCCCGCCTGCAGTTGAAGTTGAACGGCTAAAACCGTCCCCAAAAGGATGAGCCAGGTGCGCATAACGTCAATATGTACCATTCTCTGTTTTGGACGGCAAAACCTGAATGATGCTCCACCATTCATTCAGCGCCCTCAGATATAAACCCGTGACAGAATACGCCCGCCACCGCCAGCGCCGGCCTGGTGTGTGGGCAAGCAGTCCTGATAGGACATGGTCCAGATGAAACCATGAACGCCTGTCTTCATTTTTACCGGCCAAACCCACCCCGCTTGAGTCCATGTCTTTATTTTTTATCAAACTGATAAACACAATAATAGCTTCTTATTCAGCGGTATATAATTCTCCTTACCCCCACGTAACCTCTCAGGCATACACCCTCGTCTTTTGTTGTATATGACGGCGTTGGCATGAAGCTCAAGGGTAGAGCAGCGCAATCCAGGACGGCTCGCAAGTCGTCCGGGCGCTGGCGTTTAAGCCCGTGGAACGGGGTTTTTCTGGCGTTGGGCATTGGGGTGGCCGTTTTGTGGAATTCGCTGGCCAACCGGCAAAAAATCCGGCCGGTTTCTCCCTCCGGGCCATCCGCTGCGGCAGTCACCGCCGAACAACCCTGGGGGAAGTTGGAAGTCACGCCCATTGTGATTGAACGGCCGGAGGAATATTTCCACGAAGACAAAATCGTCCTGCCGCCCGTGCGCTGGCATTTTTCCGGATTCAATGCCGCCCAACTGGAGGAGTTTATTCGCGCCTTGAATCCGCCGCCGGAACTGCTGGCCCGTCTGCTGGACACCAATCATTGGCAGGTGGGGGGGCAGACCGTCGTCATTCAACCGCCCTTGGAGCTGGTGCGGGATTTGACGCCGGAGTTGCGCATGCGTCTCTACGCCGAACTGGCCCGGCATCCGGAAAATCTCACCCAGCGCTACCCCTTTGTGTACCGCCCGGACGGCTTTGACGAATGGTTTTCCCGCAGCGGGTTGAGCGCGGAAACCCTGGCGGCCATTCGCCGCATGATGTGCGTGCAAAACAACCGCCTTTGCTTCTATGACGCCCATTACTTCCGCCTGACCCTCCCGACCAACGAAGTCAATGCCCTGGCGCGCGCCCTCTCCCGCGTGCCCACTCTGCTGGTGACTTTGCGCGTGCCGGAGCGTGCCGAGGTGGGGCCACTGCTTGATTACTGGGGCTCCCCCCGGCGCAACCGCAACCTCAAGCCCTTGTTGGAAAGCATGGCGCGCGCGCCGGGCGGGGCCAGCATCAACGTCTCCTATTTCTTTCCGCCGCTGGCCCAGTCGCTGCTTTATACCTATCCCCATCCCACCAACCGCTTTATGGTCCGCGCGCCGGATTGTTTCTGGACCAGCATGAATTTTGGACGGGAAACCCCGGACCACCGCTTTCTGGACTCCCAATACATTCAGGCCTGCCTGGCCACCGAATATGAGCGCGTGGACAAACCCAGCCGGTTTGGCGATGTCATTCTGCTCTTTGAGCCCGGTCCGGTTTCGCGGGCGGTGCACATGTGCGTTTATATTGCCGATGACATCGTCTTCACCAAAAACGGCGCCGATGTCTATCAGCCGTGGGTGTTGATGCGGCTGCCGGACATGCTCCTTCATTACCCCTCCGAAACCCCCTTGCAAATGACGGCCTACCGCCGGTTGCAACCCTACTAGGCTCCGCGGCAGCCATCAAAGGCGGTTTGCCAATTCCTGCCGCAGCGCCGCCACCATGAAGGCCCGGCGGGCATCATTCAACGCGCTGCCAAATTTGATGGTTCTCCCATTCTCCAGCTCCAGCACAATGGTTTTGCTGCTGCGGGTGTGGCCCTTGGCACTTGTGCTGAACTCCTCGGCCAGACGCACTTTCTTCACCTCCGCCGGCACAAAACGCCGGGGCCATTTGAAGGGGCCTATGCCGCTGTAAATGACCCCCTCGGAGGAGCGCAAGCGCACTTCCGTATGCCCCATCAGGCTGCTGAGAAACGCAAAAAACATGCCCAGCCCCACCAGGATGAAGGGCGTGAGAAAAATCCACAGAAAAATCGTCATGCCCAGCGGCATGCTATTCTTTTTCATGTCCATGGCCGGAAACCACTCCGGCAGCGTAACCCCCAGATGCATCAGCGTCGAGGCCAGCGCCAGCAGCACAAACACCGAGACAATGCCATTCCAGAACAGACAGAAAAACAACAACCCGGCCGCGCTGCCCCACGAGCGATGCGTGGCGCGGATGACCCGCCATACCCCATCATTCCGCACCGAGGCGCCCTCCGGCGGACGGCTCACATCCACCGCCGGCGAGGCCTCGGCCTCGTGGGTCAATTCCGACAGCACATAGGCCACATTGCACCAGCGGCAGAAAGCCACATCCTGCGCCACATTCACGTCCTCGGCAGGGATGGTCTTGCGGCATTTTTGACAGACCGGCGTGATCATGCCGCTACCCTGCCGGATTACCCGGCGTAAAACAAGGCGGAACGGAGGGGTCATTGGTCATTGTCACTTCTCCACCCCGCGTCTATATTGCGGGCAATGGTTATGCAATCTGCACGCCTTTTCGGGTTGCTCATGGCCCTGCTCTGCGTGGGGCCGACAGCCGCGCAACAAGTGCCGGTCATTGAAAAAAGCCTCAGCAACGGCCTGCGCCTGCTCATGGTGCCAAGGCATGACGAACCCACCATTGCCGGCGGCTGGGTGGCCCACGTGGGCAGCGCCAACGAGCGCCCCGGCATCACCGGCATCGCCCATCTCTTCGAGCACATGATGTTCAAAGGCACGCCCACCATCGGCACCAAAGACGCCGAAAAAGACCGGCAAATCATGGCCGAGCAGGACCGCGTGCGCGAAGCCATGCGCGTGGAGGAAGCCAAGGTCCGCGCCGCCTACCGCCGGGGAGAAATTGACGACTGGCAGAAACCAGAGCACCAAACCCCGCGCTGGCGGGAGCTGAACCAGCGCTTCCAGGAGCTGATCCGCCAGCAGCGCGAGCTGCTGGTCAAAAACGAGTTTGACCGCATTTACACCGCCCAGGGCGGCTCCGGCATGAATGCCTTCACCAGCAAGGACTTGACCGCCTACTTCATCACCGTCCCCGCCAACAAGCTCGAGTTGTGGATGTGGATGGAATCCGAACGGCTCTACCGCCCCGTCTTCCGCGAGTTCTACGCCGAACGGGACGTGGTGTACGAGGAGCGCCGCCTGCGCGTCGAGGCCACCCCGCTGGGCAAGTTTGAAGAAGCCTTCGAGTCCATGGTCTGGAAGGCGCATCCCTACCACTGGCCCATCATTGGCTGGCCCTCCGATGTCGCCTCCATTTCCAAGGCGGAAGCCGACGCTTTCTATGCCACTTATTACGCGCCCCAAAATCTCACCGCCATCCTCGTGGGCGACTTTCAACCCGACACCGCCGTGGCCCTGGCCGAGCGCTACTTCGGCCGCATTCCCCGCGGGTCCCAGGCCGCCCCGGAAGTCATCACCCTTGAGCCGCCCCAGCCCGCCGAGCAGCGGATGCTGGCCGAGGCCGATACCAACCCGCGGGTGGATGTGGTCTGGCAGAGTGTCCCCTTCCAACACCGCGACGGCTACGCCCTCCAGGTGCTCGCCCAGGTGCTCAACGGCCGCACCGGACGGCTCTACAAGCGCCTCGTCCTCGACCGCCAGCTCGCCACCAGCGCCTATGCCTCGCAGGACTCCATGAAATGGGGAGGCCTCTTCGGCATCAGCGCCGAAGTGCGCGAGCCGCGCACGCCGGCCGAGCTGGAACAGGCCATTTACGAGGTGCTCGAAGAACTCAAAAAACAGGAAGTGCCCGCCGAGGAATTGCAAAAGGTCAAAAACAATTTCGCTGCGGCGGAGTATCGCAAGCTGACCTCCAACACCGCGATTTTGTTTCAGTTGATTTTTAATGACGGCCTGGGCGACTGGCGGGAAATCAACGAGGCCGGCGCCAAAATCCAGGCCGTCACCGCCGCCGACGTGCAGCGCGTTGCCCGGAAATACCTCACTCGCGAAAATCGCACAGTGGCATTGTACCACCGCAAGGCGGGCACCCCTGCACCGGCCACCGCTGCCGTCCCTAAATAAGGCGCAGCCAAGCAAAGGAGATTTATGATGCGAAGATACCTGGCCGTTTTGCTCATGGCGCTGGCCGTCGGGCCGTTGGGAGCGGCCGACGCCATTCCGGACCGCCCGGAGAAATTGCAATTCCCGCCGTTGCAATATGAGCCGCCCAAGGCGGCGGATTACCGCGTGGTGCTGAGCCAGGGGACGGTGGCCTACCTGGCCCCGGACCGCGCCCTGCCCCTGGTGAACATCGTGGTGCTGCTGCGCGGCGGCAGTTACCTCGAGCCGGCAGGCAAAGCCGGACTGGCCGACCTGACCGGTTACCTCCTGGCGCGGGGCGGCACCACCCAACGCCGCGCCGAAGACCTGGAAGAGCGCCTCGCCTTTCTGGCAGCCAACCTCAATTCCAGCCTCGGCGACGTCCGGGGCAGCGTCAGCCTGAACCTCCTCAGCAAGGATGTGGACGAGGGCCTGCGCCTGTTGCGCGAGGTACTAGCCACCCCGCGCTTTCAGGAGGACAAACTGGCCCTCCGCAAACAGCAGCTCCTCCAAAGCCTCAAAGAACGCAACGATGAGTCCGCCACCATTGAAAGCTATCAGTCCAGCTTCCTCGCCTACGGCGAGGATTTCTTCCTCAACTGGCACATGACCGAGGCCTCGCTGGCCTCCATCACCCGCGAGGATTTGCTGGCGTTTCACCAGCGCTGGGTGCATCCCGCCAATTTCATCCTGGCCGTGAGCGGCGATTTTGACCGCGAGGAAATGAAAAAGAAACTGGAGACCCTGCTGGCCGGCTGGCCGCACCAGGGCGACAAGGCCCCCCCGCCGCCAGCGGAATACCGCATGGCCGAGCCGGGCATCTACCTCACCGAGAAGGACGTCAATCAAGGGCGCGTGCAAATCCTCCTCCCCGGCGTGCGGCGCGGGGACCCCGATTTAATTGCCTCCCAGGTCATGAATCACATTCTGGGCGGCGGCGGCTTCACCTCGCGCATCATGAACCGCGTGCGCAGCGACGAAGGGCTGGCCTACTCCGCCGGCACGCGCCTCAGCCCGGGGGTGTATTACCGCGGCCTGTTTCAAGCCGGTTTCCAGACCAAGTCCCGCACCGTGGCCTATGCCACCAGCATTGTGTTGGAGGAAATGCGGCGCATCACCACCGAACCGGTGAGTGAGCAGGAATTGGAGACCGCCAAACGCGCCTTCATTGACACTTTCCCGCGCCAGTTCGCCACCAAGGCGCAAATCGTGTCCGCCCTCGCGGACGAAGAGTTAACCGGCCGCTATTTCACGGACCCGGACTGGTTTGAAAAATACCGCGCCCGGGTGGCCGCCGTGACACGCGAGGATGTGCAACGGGTGGCGCAGCGCCTGCTTAAACCGGAGCGCGCCGTGATTCTGGTGGTGGGTCACAAGCCGGACATCCTCCTCGGGCACCCGCAACACCCTGTGGCGCTCAAAGACCTTTCCCGGGGACCCATGGTGGACCTCCCCCTGCGCGACCCGCTCACAATGAAACCGCTGCCGTTGAACTGACGGCTAAGGAGTTTTTTCCAGCCGGAAAAACTGGCGGCCAGGCACCAGCGGCTCCAGCACAAAGACGTGAGTGCTGTTGGTCTGGTACGCGCCGCTCACCGGCCCCCACGGGATGGGATTGCCTTCCAGGGTGGTGGTTTTCTGCAGGCGATACCCCTCGGCCGGCAGCGGCCAGGCCACCCGGGCGAGATGGTTGGTTAGCGTCAGCTCCAACTTGGGCGCCCCGGGAATTTGCACCAACCCCACCGCCGCCAGAAAACCCGCTTCGAGGGAGTAAGGGCCGCCGCTCAACCGGCTGGCCGCAGGCTGCCCGATGACCGCCTGCAAGGTGTACACGCCCCCCGTGCTCGTGCCGCCGCCGGCGCTGATGGTGAACCAGTCCACCTTGGAGGTCTGAGCGGCTGCCGTGAACAACCCCGCCACCCATACTGCCAGCCAAAGGTGAGATTTTGCCACGCCCCGGCGCGGCTCCAATGTTGGAGGAGTCATGGAATTACCAAAGCACACTTCGACGGCGAAAGCAAGGAGCCATTCGTTCCTCTTCAGCCGCGCTTCGCAGACCCGTTTTTGGGCGGCTCACCACAACAGACGCGTGTAATGACGGAGAATGAGGCGCACGCTGGGCAGGAGGTCCACCTGGGCGTATTTGAACCACACGGTGCCCGAGGTCTGCGACGTGCCAGGCGGCAGCAAGTTCAAGTCGCGCAAAATATCAATGGCCCCGCTGCCGCCCCCCACGCTCACCAGGCCCAGGCGGTTCCGGTTTTCAAACAGGTAGGTGATTTGCTCAATGGCGGCCTGCTCCAGCTCGTCTGGCAGGGCCGTTTGTCCTGCCGCCGGCGTATTGCCGGGCAGGACATAGCCGCCGGTGTAGATGACGCGCGCCTTTTCGTGGGGCTGCCCCAGGGGCCGGCCCAGTTCAATCACCGCCTCGGCCACGGAAATTTGCGCGGTGATTTCCGCCAAGGTTTCCCAGTCGCCGCCGCCCGCGCGGCGCAGCAAAAAACCGCTCACGCTCTCAATGGGGTAGCGGTCCACCCGCACGTCCAGCGCATCGGCCCGAAAATCATAAGAGGCATTTTCGCGCCGCGCAAAACGGCGGTGACATTCCAGCTCGAAGCGAGCCGTGACAAAGCGAATGAGGTCCGCCAGCAACGCATCGTGGCCAATTTCATACGCGGGAATGCCCAAACGGGCTTTCAGAGTGGGAAGTTGGGTGAGCATAACCAGATACCAGAAGAGGATGATTCCTTTCGCCCAGCAAAACCGGCCAATCCATACCGGCCGGTCAGTCCGTTTCCGTCAAAATCAACCGCTGCGCCGCCGTGCCGCCGAAAAGACGCCCACTGGCATTGCCATTGAAAAAAATGGTGGTGGCCGAGGCCGGGCCGATGCGTATGGCAAAGGTCTGGGTGTTGGTGGATTGCGCAGACACCCGGGCCAGCAAGGTCACGTGCCGGGTCTGCCCCACCGTAAACGAATCCGTCACCGCCGCCACGGCCGAAGTTTCGCTGTTGCGAAAAAGCGCCGCGGTGACCATCACATTGGCGCCGGCATAAACCAAACCGGAAAATTGCACCTGAATAAAACCACCGGCCGATTGCGGGGTTATCGTGGCGCTGAGCACTTGCAGCCCTTCACTGGCCAGCGGCGGCGTGTCGTCCACCGGAATCACCGCGCTGGTGTTGGTGTAGGTGGGCATCTCCGCCATGACCGCCTGCCGCCACGCCTGCGGGGGCGGACGCCAGCGCAAACCCGTGGCCGTGGCTGAGTCCGCCGCCAGAAAATCACCGCCGCCACCGGCGGGCAGGCGCACGACGTTGGTGCCGTCAAAGGTAAACAAATCGCCTTTGGCAATGGCGATAATCCGGTCCACATACGCCGGCGAATACGGATACCGGTAGGTCAACGCGCCGGTAACCAGGTCAGTCCAGGCATGCGTGCCGGCGCCGGGCGGCACGGAAATGAGGAAGGAATCCGCCGCGTTGCCGCCTATGGTGACCTTGTAATCCCCCGGCGCCAAAGTCAGGGCAAACTGGCCATTGGCATCGGTTGGCACCGTTTGCACCGCACTGAAAATGATAGTGGGCGCATCCGCAATGGGGGTGGACAGGGGGGTGAAAGTCAGATTGGTGGCGGCGGGGTTGAGGGCCGTATCCTTGATGTTGCCGGTAACCACTGCCGCCGCGGCGCAAGCCAGGGAAAGAAGCCAAAAACAAAAGACGCGCAGGAAATTCATAAGCAGTAGGGAATTAAGGGTTTTTAGGAAGCCCCGGCCGTCCGCGAAGGGAAAACGGACGGCCGGGGGTGGGGGGGTGGGGTGGGTGGGGTCAGGGTTGGGGAGGGGAGGCCAACCTTGCTTAGGAAGCTGCGGTTTGCAGGCCCGCCACCGCGCCGGTGGCCATCAGGCCAATGGTGAAGCGCTCGAGGGCGCGCACCAGGATTTCATCCGTGCTGAAGGCGGCATCCACACTGGCTGAAATGTTCACACCGCCGCGCACAGCGAGGTATTGGTAAGAAAGGTCGCCAAAAAGGGCAAACACCTTGGCCGCATTGGCCGCTGTGCTGTACGGCGGCAAGGTGTCCACCCAGCGCACTGGAAACCCATCCAGCGTGGCCCCGCGGGCGGCATTGGCGTTGTAGGGCCGGTCGCCGCTGGCATTGAAACTGGCAAGGTGCTGCTCGAAGGAGGGATGGCAATAATATGCCCCGCTCCCCAGCACCGCCGCATCCGGCACCGCCCGCAACGCCCGCCAGTTCGCCAGCGTGGAATCCGAGTAACGGGTCTTGGTGGCCGCCATCTGGCTGACCATGCCGTTGGTAATCGTGGATTTGGTCAGCCCCTGCAGCGAATCGTAGGTGCTGGTGCCATCGGCGGTGAAAAAGACCACGTCCTCCATGCGCGCCAGTTGCCGCGCTGCATACCGCGCGATGAACTGGCCAATGGCCACCGCGCTGTCCGCCTCAATTTCCGCCGGAATGCGGATGAGCCCGCCCCACTTGGACGCCGAGAAGGTCACCCACTCCACTTGCGGCGATTTCTCCGGTACGCTGGCGCTCATGGCAATCAGGCCAAACACGGGGTCGGTTTTCAGGCGCGGCAGCTTCACCACGCCCGCCCCCAGCGGAAATACCGTGCCATAGCGCCGCGCCGCGCCGTATTGCGCCACCAGCTCCACAATTTCCCCGGAAAACTGCGTGGGCAGCGGAAGGTCGCTGGTGGTGAGCGCCGCCTTGTATTCCGCGCCCAATACCTCGCGGCACAGGCCGGCCAGCGAGTCCCGCGGGCCGTGCGGCAGCGCGTCGAGCCGCCCGCTCTTGAGCGCGCCCGCAATGACCACCGCGGCCAGGTGCCGCGCGCAGCCGTCGCTCACCCGGCCGGCGGGCGGCGCGGACGGAGCGCGCTCGGCCTGGCGGCGGCGCAGCGCGTCCAGGTCCAGCCGCAGCGCCTCCAGTTGTTGATCGTGGGTGGTGAGATGATCGCGCACGCGGGTGACGCCGGCGTGAATGTCGCCCAGCGTGGCGGTGAGTTCGTCGAGTTGTTTTGGTTCCATGGTAGGGATGGGGGTTGAGGTTGGGTTTCAGAGGTGGGCAGCAAAAGCGTCTTACATCGAGCGCAGCAAACGCGACGTCGCCTGCGCCAGCCGCGCCCAGTGCGCCGGGGCAACGGAACGGGCCGGCAATTCCCGTAACGTCATCTCCAGCAGCTCGTGAAGCGCGCACACATCGGCGCGGCTGACCACGCCGGCCTTGGCGGCCAGGGCAAGCGCGTTGGGATTGGCCGGCACGGGCACGGCGCTGACTTCAATCAGTTCCTGCTCCAGAAAACGCCGCCGCCAGGGCGTGTGCTCATGGCCGTTTTCCCAGCGCAACGGAATAAACCCCACACTCACGGCGCGCAGGAAACCGCCGCGGTACAGCTCATAAGCCATGCGGGCCAGCGGATTGATGTGGGTGGCGAACTGCACCCGCAGCCACAATTGATCACCGCGCACCTCCACGTCCGTGGCGCGGCCCAGGGTGAAAAGGATGTTGTCGTAATGATGCGCGTTTTGAAACACCGGGTTGCGCCGGAAATTTTCCAGCCGCCACCCCGCCGGAACAATCACTTCCTGCGCCCGGTCCAGCGTGGCGTCACTGGCAATGAAATCCAGCAACGGCAGCGCCACGTCCCCGGCGGCGCCCGGGCCGGACGGCGGCGCCGGGGAAGCGCACACCGGCAGCGCGCTGCGCAGTCCTGCCTGTCCGGTGCTCAAGGTCACCAGACGGCCGGTGAAGTCCTGCGGGAGACCATCGGGGGAGGTTTCCCGGTTTGTTTTGCCCTCGCGAATGACAGTTGCATTCATCACGCCGCGAGCCTGCCGCAACACCCCCTCGTCATGACTGCTCCGGGAGCGCCAAACCCCGCCCACCCAACCATTCCCCGCCGAAGACCGGAAAACCGCCCGCCCTCTCCCCCGCGTGTGCCGGCCTGAACCTGAAACCCTGGCTTGGAAATTAAGTTGACCCGCTGCGGCGTTCGCCCAACATAACCGCCGCATGAAACAGAAAGCGTATGCGGCAGCGGGGGTGGACATTGACCTGGGCAACCGCGTCAAAGCCAGCCTGCCCAAATTGCTGGCCGCCACCCACCGGCGCGAAGTGCTCGGCAAAGTGGGCGGCTTTGGCGGCTTGTTTGCGCTCGACACCCGCAAGTACCGCCAGCCGGTGCTGGTCTCCAGCGTGGACGGCGTGGGCACCAAGCTCAAAATCGCCTTCGCCATGAACCGCCACGATACCATCGGCCAGGACCTGGTGAATCATTGCGTCAATGACATCGCCGTCCTCGGCGCCGAGCCGCTGTTTTTCCTCGATTACCTGGGCACCGGCTCCCTCGAGCCGCGCGTCTTCACGGAAATCATCAAAGGCTTCGCCTTGGCCTGCGCCCAAAACCGCTGCGCCCTCATTGGTGGTGAAACCGCCCAGATGCCCGGCTTCTACCAACCCGGCGAGTACGACGTCAGCGGCACCATCGTCGGCGTGGTGGAAAAATCCGCCATGCTCGACGGCCGCGGCGTCAAGCCGGGCGATGCCGTCATTGGCCTGGCCTCCAGCGGCCTGCATACCAATGGCTACTCGCTGGCGCGCAAAATTTTCTTCGAGCAACTGCGCCTCAAACCCGCCAGTTACGTCAAAGAGCTGGACAACACCCTGGGCGATGAGCTGCTCAAGGTGCACGTCAGCTACGGCCCCGTCGTGCAGGCCCTCCTCAAAAAATTCAACCGCCCCGGCCAGCCCCGCGCCATCAAGGCGTTTGCCCACATCACCGGCGGCGGTTTTGTGGACAACATCCCCCGCGTCCTGCCGCCTCACTGCGATGCCGTCATCCGCAAGGGCGCCTGGGAAGTCCTGCCCATTTTCCGCCTGCTCGCCGAAGCCGGCAAGGTGCCGGACGAGGAAATGTACCAGGTCTTTAACATGGGCGTCGGCATGGTCGCCATGGTGGCCCCCGGCCAGGCGGATGCCGTCCTGCGCTTCATTCAGCGCCATGGCCATCGCGCCTGGCTGATTGGAGAAATCGTCAAAGGCCGCGGCGTGACGCGGGTGATTTGATGCCCCCTTAACCGGCCGGCCGCCAGTCCAGCACCGTAAGTTGCACGGTGGCCTGCCCGTTGTAACGATTGACCACCGGCGCCACCGCCAGGTCAAACGTCCCCACCGGCCAGTGCTGCCCCGCCCCATTCCACCACACCGCTTCCAGCGTTGAATTCCCGTCGGTGACCCACAATTTCAGGTGTTGCTGCGCGCTCCCCATGCGCAGCGGCGCCCGCTGATTACTGAGGCGCGGCACACAAAGCTGCACCGGCGGATTGTTTTGCCCAAAGGGCGCCAGTCGCTCCAGGGCCCCCACCCTTTCGAGCGTCAATTCCGCCAGCGCCACCTCCGCGTCCAGCCGCAACGGGGGCGTGAGTTGCTCCGGCCGAAGCTGCCGCCGGGCAATCTCATTCAGACGAACGCGCAAAGCCTCCAGCTTCTCCGGGCGCAGCGTCACCCCCGCCGCCATTTTATGGCCGCCGTGCCGCTCCAACAGCTCATGGCACTCTTGCAAGGCCGCCGCCAGGTCAAACCCTTCAATGCTCCGGCCCGAGCCGCGCAACCACGGGCCATCCCCCCCGACAATAATCGTCGGCCGGTAAAATGTTTGCAGCACCCGCGCCGCCACAATCCCCACCACCCCGATATGATAATCGGGATGCCCGGCCACAATCACATAGTCGCGCTCCGGCTGAAAGGTCGCCTCCAGTTGCTCCAGCAACGCGCTAATCATCTGCTTCTCCAGGCTCTGCCGCTCCCGATTGCGGCGGTCCAAACTGGCCGCCAGCGGCCCCGCCTCCTCCAAACTTTCCGCCAGCAACAGCCGCAGGGCTTCCTCGGCCGATTCCAGCCGCCCGGCGGCATTCACCCGCGGACCCAGTTGAAAGCCAATGTCCCGCACCCGCACCGGCTCCTTGACCTGCGCCACGGATTTGAGCGCCTGCAAACCGGCGCGGGGAGTGGTATCCAGATGTTTCAAGCCAGCCGCCACCAAAATCCGGTTTTCCCCCCGCAGCGGCGCCAGGTCCGCCACCGTGCCCAGCGCCACCAGGTCCAGGTAGGGCCGCAAATCTGTGTGCATAAATTCCGGCAAATGCAGTCGCCGCCCGTGCCGGGTCAGGGCGTGCGCCAGTTTGAAGGCCAGTCCCACCGAGCAAAGCTCAGTAAAACCAGCCCCCGTGCCGCCCCCGTCCGGATGATGAATCCGGCAGGGATTCACCAACGCCGCCGCCGGCGGCAGTGTGGCGGCGCATTGGTGGTGGTCCAGCACGATGACCTCCACCCCCTCCTCCCGCAACCGGCCAATGGTCTCCACGGCGGTGGTGCCGCAGTCCACCGCCAGCAACAGGCGCGTGGGATGATGCGCCAGACAATTGCGCGCCGCTTCCTCGGTCAAGCCATAACCCTCCTCCAAACGATGGGGCAAATACGTGCGCACCACCCACCCGTGGCGGCTGAGAAACAATTGCAACAGGGCCGTGGCGGAAACCCCGTCCACGTCATAATCCCCAAAAATCACCACCACCTCCCCCTCCTCACGCGCCCGCCACAACCGTTGCAGGGCGTCCTCCATGCCCGGAATCAGCAGCGGATCCTGCAAATCCCGCAGGCGCGGGTTGAGAAAACGGGCGGCCTGCGCCGGCTCCCCCTGCCCCCGGTTGATGAGGCATTGGGCCAGCAGCGGCGGCACCCCCAGCTCACGCGTGAGGCGCTCCACCCACAACGGCTCCACCGGCGCGATGTTCCACCGATATTTCATTGTCCACCCATGCCAACCGCAAAGCATTCAATCCACATGCCGCTTCCTTATACCTGATCCGCCCGCCCGCGCCAGTCCGGCTTGGGCCACGCGGCCGCACTCGGCTGTAACATACTGAATAGCCCAAGCGTCTTTTAAGTCAGATGAATTGTATGGCACATCGTGGAACAACCCAGACCCGGGGCTGGCGCAAGGCGTTCACCCTGATTGAACTGCTGGTGGTGATTGCCATCATCGCCCTCCTGGCGGGGATGCTGCTGCCCGCCCTGGCCTCCGCCAAGGAAGCCGGCAAACGCATTCAATGCCTCAACAACCTCCGCCAACTGGGCATGGCGCTGAAACTTTACATTGATGACAACGAAGGCCGCCTGCTGCCCCGGGCGCACCCCGTCCCCAACGACATCAACCATCCGCGCTGGCCCCATCGGTTGCAGCCCACCTACCAGAATCTGAATGTCCTCCGCTGCCCGTCCGAAGGCGAACCGCCCCCGCCGGCCAGCCCCCCCGCCTGGTTGAATGGTTTGTACCCGGCCGATTTTGCCCCGCGCAGCTACATCTACAACTCCTTCAATGACTGGTACCTGGAATACTTCAGCCGCCAGGGCCTCAGCGGCGGCGAATTGCGCAACTGGCGGCGCATCGCCATGACCAACGAGGTGGGCGTGCCGGAGTCGGCCATCAAGGACACCACCGCCACCGCCGTGTTTGGTGAGCGTGAGCTGGAATCCCGCCACTGGTACTTTGACTACGAAACTTACGAAGACATCACCCAGCTTGACCAAAACAAGCACAACAACGCCAACCGCCGCTCCGAAACCTCCGGCGGCGCCAATTACATCTTCGCCGATGGCAGCGCCCGCTTCATGCGCTACGGCACCACCGTCGCCCCCGTCAACATGTGGGCGGTCACCGAAAGCTGGCGCAACATCGGCGTCCCCGCCGCAGGGGGCGGTGTCTCCGGCGAGTAAGGCGGCCAGTTCCCCCGCTCACGGCACCTTCGTCAATTGAATCTCCGCCACGTTGATGGCCTTCCACGTTTCGGCCTTTTTGGGCCGCACCACCAGTTGCTTCTCCCCGCCCTCGGCAAACGTTAACCGGCCCAGTTTCACAGGCTGAAACACGTCCCACGAACCGCTGGCCGGGATGACGGCCTCCAGCACCGGCTGGCCTCCCTCCACCCGCAATTCGCTGCCCTGATGCACCGTGGCGCACAGCGCCGTCACCTCGTACGTGCCGGCCGCCGGCACCCGCAAACGCCATACCGCATATTCCCGCGCATCATCCCAAAAACCAAGATTCTCGCGCCCGCCGCGCTGCTCGGTCTTCAAGCGGCTGCCGCGAATTTCCGCATCGCCGGCCGGCAGCTTGAAATGTCCTTGAGCATTAGGCTCCGCCACCGGCAACAGGGGCGGCGCCGGCGTAAAATCACGCATCCGTTTGCCGGTGATTTTCAACGCCACGGCATACGCGCAGGGAGCTTTCTCGGGAAGCGTCACCTGCAAACCCTGCGCATCCTGCCGGAAGGCCAGCTTGCCCTTGTGCCCCAGCAGGCTCACCCCCGTAACCACGCCAGAACCCGCCCGCGCCGCCAGCGACCGAATCAAAACCTCCCGGCTCGAAGGCCAGCCCATGAGGAAGGCATACAACGTTTCGCCCTTGGTGGTAAAGCGGATGTCGGCCGCCGTGTATTGGAAATCCTCTTTGAAATGCCCACCCGACGCCCGCACCCGGCCCTCGCCGTAGGTTATCCACGGCCGCGTGCCGTAAATCGCCTCGCCATTTATCGCCATCCAATCCCCCAACTGCTCCAACATTTGCTCCACCTCCGGGTCCAGCGTGCCGTCCGGGCGTTGGACCACATTCAGCAGCAGGTTGCCGTTTTTGCTCGTGATGTCCACCAGCATGTGCACCACCCAGTCTATCGGCCGGAATTTCCAATCTTTATTGTAAAACCAGTCCCCTATCGAAGTATCCGTCTGCCACGGCTGCGGATTGATGCCCGCCATCACCCCCCGCTCCAAATCCTCCACCCACCGCCCCTCCGAGCGTTGTTTGCACGTGTACACCACCTGCGGCCGCGTCCCGCTGCGCCGGCGGTCGCTGTTGTAATAATGGGCAATCAAACTCAAACCTACCTCATTGCCAAAGGGCACCCCGCCGTCCGTGTACAACAAGTCCGGATGATACTGGTCCACCAAATCCTTGATGCGGTTGAACCACATCTGCTGCCAGCGCGGATTTTTGCTGTACCACCCCGTGTCCCCCGGCTCGGCCCGAAAATGATAAAGGTCCTCATAGGCCGGATTGGCCCCGTCATAGGGCACCCCCGCCAGCGGCCCCGTTTTGTCGCTGCCCTTGTTGCCCTGCCACCACGTGAAGCTCGCCCCCAGATGCTCGGACACCCCAAAATAGAGCCCGTATTTTTTTGCGGCCTTCTGCCACGCGCCCACAATGTCCCGCTGCGGCCCCATGTTCACCGCATTCCACCGCTGGAAACGCGAATTCCACAAATCAAAATTGTCATGATGCACCCCCATGCTCACGAAATACCGCGCCCCCGCCCGCTTGTACAACGCCATCAGCCGCTCCGGGTCAAACTTCTCCGCCTTCCACAAGGGGATGATGTCTTTCCATCCATTCGTGCTGGGATGCCCGTAATGCTCCAGGTGATGCTGGTATTGCCGGTGTCCTTGCGTGTAAAGATGCCGCGCATACCAGTCGCCGGCCATCGGCACCGATTGCGGCCCCCAGTGCGACCAGATGCCAAACTTGGCGTCCTGAAACCATTTGGGATATTGGTATTGTTTCAGGGATTCCATGTCCGCCGTATAAGGCCCGCGCGCTATGGGGGGCAGATTCGTGGCGGCCGGCAGCGCCGCGGCCATGCTCATCAGGTACCAGCCCACGCCGCAGGCCAGAACCAGCGGAAAGGCATGGCCCCACGGGCGCCTGAGGGTTGCCACGGCGGCGGTGGGCACAAGTGACCGGAGCCAGGAAGCGAGCTGCGATGTATTCATGGCCTTCCCCTTACGCCCACCCCGGTCAGTGCGTCAAGCCGTCTTTGGAAAATTTGCCCTGCGCGCCTTGACGCGCCACCTTTAGCCGGATGCAGCAGCATCACCTCATATTCGACGGACACTGCCCGTTCTGCTGCCGGACCGTGCGCTGGCTGCAACGCCTGGACTGGCTGGGCTGCCTCCATTGCGTGCCGGCCCACGACGCGGAAATGGAAGCCCGCCGCCGCGGGGTCTCCATGCGCCAGCTCCTGGAGGCCATTCATTGTTTCAGCGCGCAGGGCCGCATCTACCGCGGCGCTCAGGCGCTGCGCTTTGTGGGATTGCGCCTGCCGTTGCTCACCCTGCCGGCCTTGCTGCTCTATCTGCCGGGAATGCTGCGCGCGGCGGAGTGGCTTTACCGTGCCGTGGCCGCCCGGCGTTCCCGGCTTGCGGGCTGCTGCCAGGCCAACTGCCCTCCAGCGCCCCAACCCAGGGAGAAAGTCACTTAATCCGTCCCGCCGCCCTCGCTTTTGCGCAGGAAGCGCATCCACGAATCGCCGTGCTTGAGCACCTTCTTTTCCTCCCACGGCGCCGGAATTTCCAAAACATCCCGCCGGGCATGGCCCAGAATGAACAGCCCTCCCGATTGCAGCACAGCCGGCAACGCCGGATGATCCAGCAGCCGCTGGGCATGGGATTGCGAGCGGCGCCCCACATTTTTCTCGCCGTAAGGAGGGTCCGCAAAAATTAAATCAAACCGCTCGCCCGCCGCCGCCAGTTGCGGCAGCGCCGTGTACACATCCATCACCCGCACTTGCAGCGCCCCTGCTGGAAAACGGCAGGCCCGGGCGTTGTCTTGAATGAAACGCGCATGTTTGGCCGACAGCTCGATGCACAGCGCAAATTCCGCCCCCCGGCTCAGACTCTCCAGGCTCAGCGCGCCCGTCCCCCCAAACAGCTCCAGCACCCGCGCCCCCGCCACCCGCGCCCCCAGGCTGTTAAAGACCGCCTGCCGCACCAAATCCGGGGTGGGGCGCACCTCCAAACCTTTGGGCGCCTTGAGCAACGTGCCGCCGGCCATGCCACTGATGATTCGCATACGCTGCGGCGGCGGGGTGACGGCCGCCAGCCCCATCTTAACCCCGCGCCCCCCGCCGCAAAAACCATGGGCGCCTCAACCCGCCGCGCGCGCCGCCAGCAGCGCGTTGACCTTCCGCATCACGGCAAACGCGTCCGCCACGTACAACACATCGGCCTTCCCGCGCGCCCACCCGCAGTTGGGGTCCAGATTCACCGCGCGGCGCTCGGTGATGAATCGCCAGCCCACCGTGTGCGGCTCCTCCCCGTGGCAGCAGGTGGCCAGCCCCTTGGGATGCCGCGGCGTCGAACCAGTCTGCCCGATTTGATTGAGATGCGTCAAAAACGAAAGTACCGCCTGCCCCTCGCCGCTCAAATCCACCAGCGACTTGCTGCTGCCCAGCGAGGCCCGCGTCAGGCGCAGAAAATCCAGAATCAACTGCTCGGCTTCCGGCACGTGCGTCTGGCCGTCCGCCTGTTTCTTCGTCCAACCCGCCCCCGCCACGAACAACACTTCCGCATCCGGCCGGATGGTCTGCGCATCGGCCGCCGGCGCGGCAAATCCCGTGACCTGCGTCCGCGGGGCGCTGCCAGTCGGCAACGCCACCGTCTCCGGCGCCAGCGCCGCCCCTTGCGCGGACAGCGCCGGAAAAACCCCGGATTCCACCGCCAAACACCACGGGCGCTGCGCGCGCCGCAGGACGGCTTCCATGCGCTGCCGGTAAAACCAGCGCGTGGCGGTCAACTGCCCCGCCGCCACCGTCAAGCCAGTGATGTGCGTGTCCACCCGCCCCTTGAGGCGATGCGCCACCCCCGCCAGAATGCGGTTGGCGCGAGACGTGGCCGGCGCCAGGATGACCGTGGCCGCAGCGGCCCGCGCGAGGCCTTCGGCGGCGGCGGCATCGGTGGCATAGCGCGCCTGCGCCAGCTCCGGCCCCACCACCTGCAGACAGCGCGTCGCCCCGCAGCCACCCAGTTGGGCAACGGCGCCCGCGGTGGACTCACCCACCAAGCCCACCACCCACGGCGCGCCGCCCAACGCTTCACTAAGCTGCCGGGCGGCCCCGGCGGTTTCCAGCGCCGGGCTGGCCAGGGAACCGTCACTTTCCACAAACAAAAGCGCTAAAATCGTTTCCATAAATCGCGTGTTGCAAAACGGGGTTTAATCTTTCAACCACTTGACGATGTCCTCGGCCACCTGCTCCGGCGTCCAATCCTTGATAATGCGCGTCTCGCGCTGCTGGCGCGGCAACGTGACCTGCGCGTACGTCAGCCCCTCCCCCGCCAGTTTCACCGGTTTGGCTTTCTGCAGCGCGGGCATGATGCCCCGCATGTTGGTCATGCCAATTTGCGGATTATTCCGCGGCTCCGGCAGATTGCCCGTAGCCCACCCCAGCACCGCCGGCGGCCCGGAGCACACGCTAATCTGATGGCGCCCCCCCTCCACCCGCTCCAGGATGCGCAGCGTGCCATCCGCCTGCACCGTCAGCTCGTCCACGCCTTGAAACTGCTCGGTGATGCCCAGATGCTCCCCCACCATCGCCAGGGTGGCGCCCGCCCCGCGCGAGGCCGATTCCCACCCGCCAAACAACAACAACCGGCTCAGCTCCAGCCCCGGCAGCGCGCGA
The DNA here is from genome assembly GCF_024832785.1 of Fontisphaera persica. Taxonomy (GTDB): domain Bacteria; phylum Verrucomicrobiota; class Verrucomicrobiia; order Limisphaerales; family Fontisphaeraceae; genus Fontisphaera; species Fontisphaera persica. The sequence goes on along the minus strand of NZ_CP116615.1, from coordinate 4,544,937 downwards.
ATCGCCTCCACCAGCGCCGCCGCCGTCTCTGCGGCGTCCGTAAAACCCGATGCCGGCCCGTCCAGCGCCACCAGTTCAAACGGCACCTTTTGCGCAATGGTCATCATGACCTGCTGCAGCTTGGGCTTGGGGCCCACACTCACCAGCCACACTTTGCTCCCCGGCGTCTTGCCCGCCAGATGGGCGGCCTCATACAACGCATGGCTGGCCCACGGGTCCAGCACCATGGGCAGCATCATTTCATTCTTCAACGCCGGGCCGGTGGGACCGGTCACCGGCTCCAACGTTTGCAGCGGATCAGGCACCACGCTCCCACAGACCACGATTTGATAAGCATTGCTCATAGTCTCAAAGCCATATTGCGCCGCAAAGCAGGCCACAACTCCCGCGTGATTGGCAAGGATTTTACGCGCCCCCCGCCACCGCCATCCCCAGGAACAACAACCGCCCACGCCCCGCCACCCGCCCGCCGCTTTTCCGTGGCCTTGCGCCGCGCTTTCCGTTAAATACCAGCCATGCTGCGCGTTGCAATTATTGGAACCGGCGCCATTGCCGACAGTCACATCCAGGGCTATCTCAAACTGCCCACCGAATGCTCCATCGTGGCCCTCGCCGATTTGTATCCCGACAAGGCCCGGGAAAAAGCCGCCAAATACCATCTGACGTCCGCCCACATCTTTGGCGGCTACGCTGAGCTCCTCCAATGGGGCGCCTTTGACGCCGCGTCCCTCTGCCTGCCCCCCTTTGAACATGCCGCAGCCTCCGTGGCCCTCCTGCAGGCCGGCAAGCATGTGCTGGTGGAAAAACCCATGGCCCCCACCCTCGAAGAGTGCGACCAGATGCTCCAAGCCGCCCGGCAGGGCGGGGGCATCCTGAGTGTCGTGGCCCAGAACCGCTTTCGCACCCCCATGATGCGCGTCAAACGCCTGCTCGAAAGCGGGCGCTTCGGCCGGCTGTTGCACGCTCAGGTGGACAGTTTCTGGTGGCGCGGCAGCCGTTACTATGACCTCTGGTGGCGCGGCACCTGGGCCAAAGAAGGCGGCGGCTGCACCCTCAACCATGCCGTCCACCATGTGGATTTGTTCCTCTGGATGGCCGGCCTCCCCCGCGAGCTCCTGGCCCTCACCGCCAACCTGAATCACCAAAACTCCGAAGTCGAAGACTTCTCCGCCGCCCTCATGCGCCTGGAAAATGGCGCCCTGGGCCAGTTCACCGCCTCCCTCGTCCACCACGGCGAGGAGCAGCAACTGGTCTTCCAGTGCGAGCGCGCCAAGCTCTCCATCCCCTGGGCGCCCAAGGCCTATGTGCAAAAGGAAAACGGTTTCCCGGAAGACGCGGCCGAGACCCTCGCCGAGCTGCAAAAAATGTATGAAGAGATGCCGGAGTTGACCGCCACCGGCCACGACGCCCAGGTGGCCAATTTCATCCGCGCCATCCTCGGCCAGGAAACCCTCGTGGTGGACGGCATCCAGGGCCGCCGCACCGTGGAGCTGGTGACCGCCATTTATGAATCCGCCCACACCGGCCAGTGGGTCCGCCTGCCGCTGCCGCCCGACTCCCGCTTCTACACCCGCGCGGGCGTCCTGCAAAACGCCCGCCATTTCCACGAAAAAACCCGCAGCGTGGAAAACTTTGCCACCAGCGATATTTCCTTCGGCCGGCAGGTGTAAAAGCCCGGGGCCATTCCCCCCGCCGCCGCTTTCGCCCCAACCTGCGCCGTGCGCCTGCCCCCCACCCCGCGCGCCTGCCGGCGCTCAGGGGCTTACCACTTCATCTGCCGGAAACGCCGGGCGGCCTCCTCGGCATTGGCCCGGCTGTTGAAGGAAGAAACGCGGAAATAGCCCTCGCCCTGCGCGCCAAATCCGCTCCCCGGCGTCACCACCACCTGAATTTGCTGGAGCAACGCATCAAACGCCTGCCAGCTATTCCAGCCCGCCGGCGTCTTGACCCACAGATAGGGCGCGTTTTGACCGCCATACACCGTGAGGCCGCTGTCTTGCAGACCCTCGCGCAAAATGCGCGCATTGCCCATGTAATGGTCAATCAACTGCCGCACCTGCGCCTTGCCCTCCGGCGTGTAGAGGGCCTCCGCGGCCCGCTGCACCACGTAGCTGACGCCGTTGAACTTGGTGGCCATGCGCCGATTCCACAGCGGATGCAGCGGCCGCCGCTGGCCCTGGTCATCCATCGCCAGCAGCGACTTGGGCACCACCGTGTACGCGCAGCGCACGCCAGTAAAACCGCCATTTTTGGAAAAACTGCGGAATTCAATGGCGCACTCCCGCGCCCCGGGGATTTCGTAAATCGAACGCGGCAGCGCCGGGTCGGCTATGTACGCCTCGTAGGCCGCGTCGAACAATATCAAAGACTGATGCTTCAACGCATACTCCACCCACGCCTGCAACTGCGCCCGCGTGGCCACCGCGCCCGTCGGATTGTTGGGCGAACACAAATAAATCACGTCCACCGGCTCGCGCGGCGGCTCCGGCACAAACTGATTGGCCGGCGTGCAGGGCAGATAGCGCAGCCCCGCATACGCCCCCGATTCATCCGCCGGCCCCGTGTGCCCCGCCATGACGTTGGTGTCCACATACACCGGATACACCGGATCAGGAATGGCCACCGTGTTCTGATGCCCCAGGATGTCCAGAATGTTGCCGCAATCGCACTTCGACCCATCACTGACAAACACCTCGTCATCAGCCACCTCCAGCCCGCGGGCGCGAAAATCATTTTCCGCAATGGCCGCGCGCAGAAACTCGTACCCCTGCTCCGGCCCGTAGCCCCGGAACGTCTCGCGCCGCGCCATTTCGTCCACCGCCTTGTGCAACGCGGCAATGCACGCGGGCGGCAGCGGCTCCGTCACGTCCCCGATGCCGCACCGCACAATCCGGGGCGCCACGTCCGGGTGCTGCTCCGCAAATGCCTTCACCCGCCGGGCAATCTCCGGAAACAAATAACCCGCCTTTAATTTAAGGTAATGCGCGTTGAGATAAGCCATAAACAATCACTGAAATACGCCATCCCGCATCATTTCACCGCAGCGCCGCCTGCAGCCGCGGCAGCAGCTCCGCAATCCGTACCCGCTCCTGCTCCGCCGTGTCGCGATGCCGCAAGGTCACGGTATCCTTCAGCTCGGGCGTCTCGCCCAGCGTGTCAAAGTCAATCGTCACGCAGAACGGCGTGCCCGCCTCGTCCTGCCGCGCGTACCGCCGCCCAATCGAGCCTGCCTCATCATAAAACGCCACCATTTCGCTCCGCAGCATCTGGTACACCTCGCGCGCCTTCGCCACCAGCTCCGGCTTGTTCTTCAACAGCGGGAAAACTGCCACCTTGATGGGCGCCACCCGCGGATGCAGGCGCAGGATGACGCGCGTCTCCTTTTTGCCCTTCTCGTCCACCGCCTCCTCTTCATGGTAGGCGTTGCAAATGAGCGCCAGCACCAGCCGGTCCACCCCGGCCGACGGCTCAATCACATGCGGGATGTAGCTGCCCCTGGCCAGCTTGTCGAAATACTGCTGCGCCGCCAGCTCCGCCTGCGCCCGGGCGTCCGCCTCCCCCACGCCTTTTTTCAACAGGGCAGCCACCTTCTCTTCCACCCACCGCCGCTGCATCGCCGCCCGTTTTTCCTCCGGCAGGTTTTTCCACGCCGTGCGGACCTCCTCGTCAAACACCTCCATGCTCTTGCCGCTGTGCTTCTGGTGCTGCGACAAATCAAAATCGCCGCGCGCCGCAATGCCCTCCAGCTCCTGCGTGCCAAACGGGAACTGATACAATATGTCCACCGTGGCCTTGGCGTAGTGCGCCAGCTCCTCCGGCTTTTGCCAGTACTCCTCCAGCCGCGTGCGCGGCAGGCCGAGGCTTTCGTAAAAACGAATGCGCTCCTCCACCCAGTACTTGTGCCACGCCTGCCACCCCCAGTTGGGCTGCGGCTCCCCCGGATGCCCGCTGGCCCCCACCTGCGCCACCGCCCCCGCCTGCGCCTCAATGGCTTCGTCCGGCTTGATGAAAAACTCCAGCTCCATTTGCTCAAACTCCCGCGAGCGGAAGGTGAAATTGCGCGGCGTCACCTCGTTGCGGAAGGCCTTGCCCATCTGCGCAATCCCAAACGGCACCTTCATGCGCGATGTCTCCAGCACGTTCTTGAACTGCGCAAAAATCGCCTGCGCCGTCTCCGGCCGCAGGTAGGCCACGTTCTCCTCGTCCGCCACCGGCCCCACGTACGTCTTGAACATCAAATTGAACGGCCGCGGCTCGGTCAGCAAGGAGCCGTTCTCCGGATTGAACCGCTGCGAGTTTTCCACCTTTTCCGTCCGCTCCCCCAGCAGCTCCACGGGGCCTTCCTTGCCCAGCCCCCGCTCGCGGTAAAACTGCACCGCCGTCTTGCGGGCGCTTTCCGGCGGCTTGCCGGGCGCCAGCAGCACCGCGTACGGCTCCTGAATCTCCCGGCCGGTGAGCGGGTTGCGCGCGCCGGTGTAGTGATGAACGATGCCGGACTGCGGCTCAATTTGATCGGCCCGAAAACGTTTCTTGGTCAGCAGGCAGTCGCACATCGGGTCACTGAACGTGTCCACGTGCCCCGACGCCTTCCAGATGTTGGGATGCATGATGATGGTCGCATCCAACCCCACCACGTCCTCCCGCCGGTGCACCATCCACCGCCACCAGCACTCGCGCACATTGCGTTTCAACTCCGCCCCCAGCGGGCCGTAGTCCCAAAACCCGTTGATGCCGCCGTAAATTTCCGAGGACTGATAGATGAACCCGCGCCGCTTGCACAGCGACACGATTTTCTCCATCAACTCATTGGTTTTCGGTTCTGCCATAAAGGCTGGCAGTGTTGGACAACCCGCCCTCCCTGTCAAGCGGGCGGAATCAGGCGCGGCGTGAAATTCAGGCAAAACACCCCCCCACCGGCCGCCGCGGCGCAGGGCGGCCCTGAATCCTTCCCCGGCCCCCTGCCCCCAACAGGGGGCCTCAGCCCGCCTATGCCTTGACCGGCAGCGTCAACGTCACCGTCGTCCCCGTCCCGGGCGCGCTTTCGATGTGGAAATGGCCGCCACAAATCTCGCTCAGCCGCTTGCAAATGAACAAGCCCAGCCCCATCCCCTGCTGCTCATATTTCTGGCGGTCAAACTGCTTGAAAGCCCCAATCTCACGAACTTGCTGCGCGGTCATCCCGCGCCCCTGGTCGCTGACCCGCAACGTGAACTCCTGCCCCGCATGCTGGGTCGCAATCCGGATGGGCGTGCGGGCCGGCGAGTATAAACAGGCGTTGTCCACCAACTCCTCCACCAGCTTGCTCAGGTAATTCTCGTTCAAGGCCACCGGCCCATCGGATAGCTCGGAGGTCAAATCATCCTGGCGGTTGTGGCGCAGCGCCACGCAGCGGGCCGTCTTCCACACCACCCGCCGCGTATGCGTCAAAAAGTCCCGGCTGTTGGGCCGGATTTGCTCCGCCTTTTTCCGCAGCAGCTCCATGTCCGCGTACAACAGGTAATTTTGAATCAACCGCTGCAGCCGCTGGGCGCACTTCTCAATGCCCCACGTCATCTCCATGATATCCCCCGGCCGCAGCGTGTCAAAATCCAGGCGGATCATTTCCGCGTAACCCAGAATGCCCGCCAGCGGGGTCAGCAATTCATGCGGCAGCGTGGTGCTGAGGCTCGCCCGCAGCGCCTCCATTTTTTCCTCGGCCCGCTCCTGCATCTGCTCGTGGCGCTTCAACCGCGTCCGCACCGCCTCCACCAGCACCCGCGGCGAAAAGGGCTTGGCCAGATAGTCATCCGCCCCCAGTCCCATGCCAGCGCGCATGGACATTTTGTCCGTCTCGCAGGTCATGAGAATGAACGGAATCACCGCCGTATGCTGGTCGGCGCGCAAGGCGGTCAGCACCTCAGTGCCATTCAGCCCGGGCATGTACACATCGCTCAAAATCAAATCCGGCAACTGATGGCGCGCCAGCTCCAGCCCCCGTGCCCCATCGGACTCCTCCCACACTTCGTAGTTCTCCCGCCGCAAGGTGTCCACGAGCACCTTTCGAAACATCTCATCATCTTCGAGCACTAAAATCCGTTTCATACTGGCCGCGCCTCAACTTAGCGCAATCCCCGCCAATGAACAGCAGAAAAACCATGCCCCAGCCCCCACCGCACGCCCTCACGCCGGCAGGCCACCGGCAGCTCGCAACCGGCGAAAAGGCCTCACCCCAACCCACCGTCACCCCGGCCCCATCCCCCCGCCACCAGCGGGACTCCTTTATTTTTTGGCGGCCTCCGGCACAGGCAGCAACCGGTAATCTGCCAGAATGACCGTGCGCAACATCGGCGTGCCCGCGGGCAGTTTGGCCGCGTCCTTATAATTGCCATCCGGGGAAAACTGCCGGCGCGGCGGATAATACACATCGTCCAACGCGCCCCACGGCGAATTGGCCACCATGCTGGGATAAAACACCGCCATGGACCCGTTGAACGTCAGCGTGATGTTCCGCCAGTCCTCCAGCAGCCGCAAATAATTCTCCGCCCCCCCACTGTAGAACCCCCCCCCGGTCGGCACAATCCCGGTGATAATGGCCGCGTTGACCGTAGTCGCCCCCGCCCGCCGCGAGGTCACCGGCGCCTGGCTGTTCTGGTCATTCCAACTGGACGAAAGCACCGTCACCGCATCCGCCACAATCGCCGCCGGCAGGCATTGCGTGGTGTTGGTCGTGCCCCGGAACGTTTCCGGCGCATTAAAATGCCCCCGGATATACACCGGCTGCGGCGAAGCCACCGTCAATCCGCCCGACGGCAGCACCTCCCCGTTGATTAGCCGGACCGCGTTCATCGTCTGCGGCGCCGCCGGCAGCTCATTGACAACGTACACCGTGCGCGCCTCCCGCCCCAGATAGAGGCGCAACAACAGCGCATACGAGGAAAAACGCGCCACATCCAAATCCACCACCCGCACCTGCCGGCTCTCGCGTTTGTCGAAAAACACATTGGTGGACACAAAATTGGTAATCAGCGACCGCGGGAGGCTCCGTGTAAAATTGTTGTACTGCCCGCTCGTCGCCGAAAAACCCGCGCTGTTCAACGTAATCAACAAATCCGCCTTGTTGTAAAAACGCTGCCGCCCCAGCGGCGAGGTTGGCTTTTCATTTTTGGGCGGCGGCTCAATCAACGCCCGCAACGTGGACGGCTGCTGCGCCACCTCCAGCGGCAGCTTCAAATGCCGCGCGTTCTCATCCGCCTTGGCCCGGAAACTCACCGTGCCCCCCGCCCGCGTCACGGGATCCTCGGGATTCGGCTCGCTGAGAATCCGCCCCCCGGCGGAAACGTCCCCGCGAAAAGTGAGGCTGGCGCCATCCGGGTAGGCGTACAAATTGCCGTTGGCATGGATGCGTCCCGCAAAAGTCATGCTGCTCCCGGGCGTAAACTCCAAATCCATGGCGCTGAAAAACTGATAATAAAACACCGGAATTTCCGCCAGTTGCACCTCGTATTGCACCATCGCCCCCACCGTCGTGCCCGGCATGGCCTCCATCTGCGCCCCCGCCGCCAGCCGATAGAGCGCGTAATACCCATTCACCCCCTGGTACCGCTGCCGCAACGGACCATAGCGCCACGTCTCCACCCGCGACACGCTCACCCGGTCCGCCTTTCCCTCCAAATCAAAAAAACTGATGCGCTCCCACTCCGGATGCTCCTGTTTGGTCGGCACCAGCCGCGCGTATTGACCCACCTGCGAAAACACCTTGGCTTCATCCTCCGCATTAAAATCCGCCCCCATGCTCGCCAGCACCTTGTGCAACGCGCTTTCCGCCGCCGCGGCGGCCCGCTGAAACGCCTGCTGCCGGGCCGTCATCCGCGCCCGCGAGGAAATCCATTGCATCACCCCCGCCAGCATCAACGAGCTGGCCCCCATGAAGACCAGCACCAGCAGCAGGGCGTAACCTCGCCGGGCGCGTACTATGGGCCATGCAGCGCGCATATCCCCATCTCAATCCGCCGTGCGCGTCTTGAATCGCGCCCGCAACCAGTGCGTCTCCTTGTCCCGATCCAGCCCCCACGTCCGGCTCGTGAAATCCCGAAACTGAATGTTCACCCCCAGCACCGGCTGCTGAATGCGATTGGACAAAATATTCCCGGCCGCATCCTCCAGCGTGAATATCCCCGAATTAATAATCGAGGTGGACATTAATTGCGGCGCCTTATCCTGCCAATGCAGCCGAAACAACATGTCCTCCCTCGCGCTCAAGTAATAACGCGTGTACTGCGTCTGGCTCGTTTCCCACGCCACATAATAGATTTGCAGCGCGTTGGCCTTTTGCAACCGGTTCGGCCCCAGCCGGCTGAAGGTGGTTTCGCTGCCCGACCCAATTTCCCAAAAAGTGGCGGACGCCAAATCGCTGGACAGCAGGCGCACCAGCCGCCGGTCGCTCTCATTGGTCGCCGCAGCAATTTCAATCAACCGCAAAAAACGCAACCCAAACACATGCCCGCTGATGACCGCCGCCAGCAACAGCACCAAAATCGCCCCCGTTATCATCAGCTCCGGCAGCGTAAACGCCCCCGCCGCCCCGGCCTCGGGACGCTTCGCCGATGTCAGATTGGGGATGCGCCTGCGCTTCATGTGTCAGGTTGGCGATACAATATTAAACGGTTGGTGTAGAGCCGGTTGTTCAAAAACCGCCAATGGCACTCAATCCGAATCAGCTTCAACGGCGGATTGACCGAAATTGTTTGAATGCTCACCACATTGGTAGCCAGGGTCACATTCGTCCCCCCGAGCGGTGTGAACAACTCCTCAATCCATACCGGAAAATTGCTCGCCACCAGCATATCCACCGGCGTCACCGCCAGCGGGTCCCACCGCGCCGCCCGCACCTGCTCCATCCGGCTAACCACCTTGAGCTGGGCCGCTTCCGACATCGCCGTCCACTCCGCCCGCCGGGCAGCGGTCAGATAGCCGGATACCAAGGAAGCCAAAATCATGGCGCTGAGGGCAATGGCGATGATGACTTCCGCCAAGGTAAAACCGCCCGCGCCCCTGGCCCATGGGCGTTTTCTGCCGGGCATGAGTCGCATTATCCAAATTTATAGAACATAAGAACCCCTCTCACAAGCAGGAATACTGCCAGCCGGTGGCTCCAAAAGCGGAGCCTTCCGCCCCTTGCCCGCCCCAAAACGCAGCCAAATAGCTCTTACTATGGGCTTTATCTCTCAATCTTGCCCACTCAAAAGTATCCGGAGCGGGATAACTCGCGCAACGCGTTCAACAGAAATTGGAAAGCTATGGCCGCCAGCAACAATCCCATCAGGCGCGTGGCAATTTTCATGGCAATGGGGCTTAGCCATTTGCCACCCCGCGCCGCCAGGTGCAAGATGACATAGCTGGCCAGGCACACCACCCCAATGCACCCCAGCAACGCAATCTTGTGCCCGGCCGTCGTGGCCTTGCTTTGCAACAACAAAGTCGTCGAAATCGCCCCCGGCCCCGCCAGCAATGGCACCGCCAGCGGCGTTATCGCAATGTCCTCCTTGGCCGCGCCCGCCTCGGTTTCCTCCGGACTTTCCCGGGTGGACGTGGGTTTGGCCTGCAACATATCCAGCGCCACCAGCAACAGCACCACACAGGCCGCCATCTGAAACGCCGGCAGCGTAATGCCCAAAAACTTGAATATCCACTGGCCCACCAGGGCAAAAACAATCAACACCCCCGCCGATACCAGACAGGCCAGCCGCGCAAAATAAATGCGCCGCTTGGGCGTATCCTTGGGCGTCATCGCCAGAAATACCGGCACCAGCGCAATCGGATCCATGATCACGAACAGCGAACTGGTGGACAACAGCATGTATTCACCCAGATTCATGGCGCACCAGGGGCCAGCACCGCATCAGCCATGCCGTGTATAATCTTTTTATCCGCCGGACACAACGTTGCCAGCACGCCGCCCAGCCGTGCCCGGGCCTGCGGAAAGTCCCCGCTCACAAAATAATAAGGGCACAACCGCACCCGGGCAGCCATCTTCACCGGCTCCCCCCGTTCCTCATCATAATACTCCGCCTCCACCACCCGCGGATGAGCATACTCCTGCAAGATATAGGGGGCCCGCGCAAAATCCGCCAAAGCCCGGTCCACCGCCTGGCTCCAATCCGCGGCCGAAAGATCGTGCCCCACATGCACCCCGCGCGCCCCCCATGCCAGCTCGGAAAACCCCGAGACCTTCAACACCAACTGCCGCTGCCGTTGCGACAGGCGTTTAAGCTCCCCCCAAGAGCCGATTTCCAGCCGCGGAATCGCCGCATGCGGCGGCAGCGGCGCCGGATCCACCATCCACGTGTAGGGAACGTGCCGTCGCAACCGCGCTTGAAACCCCTCCCCCAGCTCCCGCCGCCAATAGTCCTGCAAGTGCGGATTCCAGAATAAAGCCAGCAGACTTTTTTCCTCCAGTGCCGGCTTGGGCGGGGGGGTCAGCAGAATCTCCCCGCGGGCCGCCCGCGCAAACAAACCCGGCGCACACGGCACATTCGCCAGGTCAAACAATTCAAAAAAACGATACACCGCCTCGCCCCGCTCCACCCCCTCAAAGCGGGCATCGTGCACACTAAAACGCTCCTGCCCCAGCGCCGCCGCCAGCCATTCCATTTCCGGGCGGTAGGTGGCGGCTTCCTCCGCAACAATAATGCGCACCCGGGACGCCTCCCCAAAAATCGAGGCAAACCCCTCCGCCATGCCCCGCTCGCCACCCACCAGGCTCAGGGGCTGCGCCGCCGCCAGCGGCGCCGCGGCGTAACTTTGCTGCAACCAGGCGGTCAGGCCAATCCCGCCCGGCACGCTGTCCAGTTCCGTGATGCTAAAGCCCTCCTCGGTCAGCAACAAATCCGGACGGATGACCCGCGGCAGTTCCTTGCGCCACGCCGGATGATTCTGCCACGCCAACAATTCAGCCGGTTTCCCCGCGTCCAGCCACCGCGCCACCCACTCCGGCATCTCGCCCGCGCGGCTCCGGCGATACAGCAGGTTGGCCGCCTGATAAAATTGCAGCAACACCCGCCCCAGGCTCTCCAGCTCCCGCGCCAGCGCCGGCCCCAGCGCAAACGGCCGCAACGCCATGCGCCACCGCTGCCCCGCAAACAATCCCCCCGCCGGCATCTGCCCGCGCAAATATGCCGCCTGCGCCGCGCAGAGCGCTGCGGAAAGCGGGGCGGCCGGCTGGCTGGCGGGCGCGTGGCTCATGCCCTCGCCCTCACGTGCGCAACTGCCCGGAGCCGTACCCCAGCCACTTGTAGCTGGTTAATTCCTCCAGCCCCATCGGCCCCCGCGCCCCCACCTTGTCCGTGCTGATGCCAATCTCGGCGCCCATGCCAAACTCACCCCCATCCGTAAAACGCGTCGAGGCATTCCAGTACACCGCCGCGCTGTCCACCCCTTGCAAAAACGCCTGCGCCGCCCCCTCGTCCCGCGTCACAATCGCATCACTGTGCGCCGAGCCGTATTGGCCAATGTGCGCAATGGCCTCCGCCACCCCGTTCACCACCCGCACATTCAAAATCAAATCATTGTACTCCGTGTAAAAATCCTGCTCGCTGGCCGGGCGGATTTTCCAGGCGCTGGTCTGCGCGGGAGGATGCTCCGACAATATCTTGCGGCTCTCCGCATCACAGCGCAGCTCCACTTTCTTCGCCGCCAGCACCGCCGCGATGCGCGGCAGAAAAGTCTCCGCCAGCGGACGGTCCACCAGCAGCGTTTCCATCGCGTTGCACACCGCCGGACGCTGGCACTTCGCGTTGACCACGATTTTTTCCGCCATGTCCAAATCCGCCGCGCGCTCCACAAAGACATGGCACACGCCCTTGTAATGTTTGATCACCGGCACCTTGCTGCACTCGGCCACCGCCCGAATCAACCCTTCCCCCCCGCGCGGCATGCACAAATCAATGTATTGCGTCAGCGACAACAACGCCGGAATCGCCTCCCGCTCCGGCGTGGTCACCACCTGTATCGCATGCTCCGGAAAGGCCGGCACCCGCTCCCGCGCCGCTTCCACCATCAGCCGCGCAATCATCTGATTCGACCGCAGCGCCTCCTTGCCGCCGCGCAAAATCGTGGCGTTGCCGGACTTGAAACACAGCCCCGCCGCGTCCGCCGTCACATTCGGACGCGACTCATAAATAATCACAATCACCCCAATGGGCGTGCTGACCTTGCGCAGACGCAGGCCATTGGGACGCACCCGTTCATCCAGCACCCGCCCCACCGGATCCGGCAGTGCCGCCACCTCCCGCAGCCCCCGCGCCATGGCCGCAATCCGCTTCTCGTCCAGGCGCAAACGATCCAGCATCGCCGCCGACAACCTGGCCGCCTGCGCCGCCTCGCAATCCTCCGCGTTCGCGGCCTGCAATGCCGGCGCCTGCCGCTCCAGCGCCTCCGCCATTGCCAGCAAACACTCATTCTTCTGCGCCGTGCTCCAGGTGGCCAGCTCCCGCGCCGCCGCCCGCGCCTGCCGCGCCAGTTGCGTCATTTGTTCCTGCAACGTCATCATAGCTCAATAAACTTCCCCATTTTAGAACACTCCCGCACCCCTGTCATCGAAAAGTAATAACCCTTCCCCCCGGCCCCAGCCACAATCTTGGGCCCCGCGAGTGCGCCGGCTCGCGCATCGCCGTTGTAACTTTCCGGCGGCTCACGGCTCTATGCCTGTGGAACGAATGACGAGTGAAGATTATGAAAAACATCATCGAACTGAATGACACGAATTTTGACCAGACCCTCCGCGCAGCCACGCTGCCGGTCCTGGTGGACTTTTACGCCCCCTGGTGCGGCCCCTGCCGCATGCTCGCGCCGGTCCTGGAACAGTTGGCCAGCCAAATGGCCGGCGAAATCCAGTTTGCCAAGGTGAATGTGGATGATTCCCCCAGGACCGCCGGCCGTTTCCGCATCACGGGCGTGCCCACCCTGATTTTGTTCCGGGACGGCCGCCCGGTGGACCAGGTGGAGGGCTTCATGCCACCGCAATATCTGGCGCAATGGCTCCGTGAGGCGGCCGCAGCGCGCACCGTCTAACCCTTGCCCATCAACTCACCAACCACCAACGACAGGCGTATGACAACCGAAAATGCCATCCGGATTCTGGCGGGCACCATGGTGCTCATCGGCACGGCCCTCGCTCACTGGGTCACCCCCTGGGGCCATGCCCTCACCGCCTTTGTGGGCCTGAACCTGATTCAAAGCGCGTTCACCGGTTTCTGCCCGGCGGAAAACATCTTCAAAAAACTTGGCATCGGCCAGGGCGGCCCTTGCTGCAAACCCACCAATGACACATGCTGCAAGCCGTCTTAAGCATGGGCATCGGGGCGGGGCTGGGCGCAGTCATGGGCTATTTCGGCCAATGCTCCTCCGGCGCCTGCCCCCTGACCTCCACCTGGTGGCGCGGCGCCCTCTACGGCGCCATCATGGGCCTGATTTTTTACCTCTCCGCCCGCAAATAATTCCCCACGCCGGTCCGCCGGCCCGGCCGGGAAGGCGAGGCAGGAAACGAGCCTGACCAGGGGCCAGGCAGGCGCGGATGGTGGCCAATGGCCCGAAAATCAATGTTTTCATTTTGGCCCCAAAATGTTTGAATAAAGTCGTCTCATGAAAGGCACCAGCCAGCACAACCGCAACCAAAACACACGGGTTATGAGGAATATCCTGTTCACGGCGGGCGCAGCCCTGGCCCTGCTGGGGACCGCAGGCTGCCATCAACCTCCGGCCCCGCCCCCGCCGGAAAACCTCCCGGCCGCCACCGTCAAGGTCCAGCCGGTGGCCGCCCGCGTCTATGTGGCCACCGAAGAAGTGGTGGGCACGGTGCGCCCCAAACTCCGCGCCACCATCTCCCCCAAAATCAGCGGACGCGTGGAAGACCTCCTCGTCGCCCCCGGCCAGACCGTCACCCAGGGCCAGTTGCTCGTCCGCATTGACGCCCGCGAAATTCAAGCCCGCCTACTCCAAGCCCAGGCCGTGCGCGTCCAGGCCGAGGCCGATTTGAAACGCATGCAACGCCTGGTGGCCGAAGGCACCGCGCCCCAGGCCGAGTTGGACCGCGCCACCATGCAAGCCGGCGTGGCCGCCGCCAATGTGCAGGAAATCGAAACCACGCTCAGCTTTGCCAGGGTCACCGCGCCCTTTAACGGCCTCATCACCCGCAAACTTTCCGATGTCGGCGACCTCGCCGCTCCCGGCACGCCGCTGCTCGAAATGGAAGACCCCCATCAGTTGCGCCTGGAAGCCGATGTGCCGGAGGCCCTCATTGACCGCGTCAAACTCGGCGACCGCCTCCGCGTCCATATCTCCACCCTCCCCGGCCCCCTGGAAGGCGTCGTGGGCGAAATGGACCCCGTCGCCGACGCCGGCAGCCGCACCTTCCGCGTCAAACTTGATTTGCCCCGCACCCCCGGCCTGCGCTCCGGCCTCTTTGGCCGCGCCGCCGTGCCGGTGGGCCAGACCACCACCCTGCGCGTGCCCGCTTCCGCCCTCGTGGTGCGCGGCCAGATGGAAATGGTCTTTGTCGCCGCCAACGGCAAGGCCCAGTTGCGCCTCGTCAAAACCGGCAAACGCCTGGATGGCGAAGTAGAGCTCGTCTCCGGCGTCCGCACCAATGAAATCGTGGTGGTCGAGGGCGCGTTGCAATTGGTGGACGGCCAACCCCTGACCGTCCGCTAGCCCAAGCACAACCAGGGTCAGCGGGGATTTCCAACCTTCTCAAGCCATGGCCTCATCCCATCCCAACTCCGGTGCTGAAGCTCCCGCCCACCTGGGCGTGGCGGGAACCGTTGCGCGGGCGTTCATTGATTCCAAACTCACCCCGCTCATCATCCTCACCTCCATCCTGCTGGGCGTGGGCGCGGTGCTTAAATTGCCCCGCGAAGAAGAACCGCAAATCAAGGTGCCCATGGTGGACGTCATGGTCTCCATGCCCGGCTCCAGCGCCAAGGAGCTGGAGGAGCGCGTCACCCGCCCCATGGAAAAACTCCTCTGGGAAATCGCCGGCGTGGAATACATCTACTCCATCTCCCGCCCCGGCGAAAGCCTCGTCATCGTGCGCTTCAAAGTCGGCGAGGACATCGAGGACAGTCTCGTCAAGTTGAACCAGAAATTGCAGCAGAACTTCGACCGCATCCCCCACGGCGTCTCCTTCCCGCTCATCAAACCCAAGAGCATTGATGACGTCCCCATCCTCGCCCTGACCCTCCACAGCCCCAACCACGACCACCTCACCCTCCGGCGGCTGGCGGCCCAGGTGGACGACGCTGTCAAGCAGGTGCCCATGGTGGCGGAAACCATGCTCATCGGCGGCGCCCGCCGCCAGGTCCGCGTCCAACTGGACCCTGTCAAACTCGCCTCCCGCAACCTCAGCGCCGCCGGCCTCATCCCCATGCTCCAGCAGGCCAACCGCCAATACGCCGCCGGCGGCCTCACCAGCGACAACCGCGAAATCGCCATCGAAACCGGCGGCTTCCTCACCCGCGCCGAAGAAGTGGGCCAGATTGTCGTCGGCGTCTTCCAGGGCCGGCCCGTCTATTTGCGCGAAGTCGCCGACATCCTCGACGGCCCCGAGGAGCCTTCCCAATACGTTTTCTTCGGCCGCGGCGCCGCCCGCGGCGTCCTGGGCCGCGAGGAGCCGGCCGTCACGCTGACCGTCGCCAAACGCCCCGGCGCCAACGCCATTGATGTCGCCAAAGAAGTGCTGCGCAAAGTGGACACCCTCAAAGGCACCGTCATCCCGGCCGATGTGGACATTTCCATCACCCGCCACTACGGCGAAACCGCCGCCGAAAAATCCAACGAGCTGCTCTTCCACATGGCCATCGCCGTGGTCAGTGTCTCCCTGCTCATCATGGTGGTGCTCGGCTGGCGCGAGTCAGGCATCGTGGCCCTGGCCATCCCCAGCACCCTGGCCCTCACCCTCCTGGTTTTTTACCTCTACGGCTTCACGCTGAATCGTATCACGCTCTTTGCGCTGATTTTCTCCATCGGCATCCTCGTGGATGACGCCATCGTGGTGGTGGAAAACATTGTCCGCCACTACCACCTGCCCCACAACCGCGGCCGTAATCTCTTCACCGTCGCAGTCGAAGCCGTGGGCGAAGTCGGCAATCCCACCATCCTCGCCACCTTCGCCGTCATCTTCGCCGTCCTGCCCATGGCCTTCGTGGGCGGACTGATGGGCCCCTACATGCGGCCCATCCCCATCGGCGCCAGCGCCGCCATGTTCTTCTCCCTCGCCATTGCCTTCATGGTCACTCCCTGGGCCGCCGTCCGCCTCCTCAAACAACACGCCCTCCCGGCCGCCAGCGCCCCGGCCGGGAGTGACGGCCCGGCCCCCCAAAGCCCCCATTCCCATTTCGAGCATGAGGAGGACTTCTTCACCCGCCTCTACCGCCGCATGATGGGGCCGCTCATCACCCACTGGCAATGGCGCTGGGCCTTCCTGGTGGGCATCGTCATCCTCCTGCTGGCCTCCATGGCCACCGTCGGCCTCGGCTGGGTCAAGGTGAAAATGCTCCCCTTCGACAACAAGAGCGAATTCCAAATCGTCCTCAACATGCCCGAAGGCAGCGCCCTGGAAGTCACCGCCCAGGCCGCCCGCGAAATCGCCGCCGCCGTCCGCACTGAACCCGAGGTCACCGACTACCAGGTCTATGCCGGCATCGCCGCCCCCTTCAACTTCAACGGCCTGGTCCGCCACTATTTCAACCGCCGCGGCGCCCATGTCGCCGACATCCAGGTCAACCTCGTCAACAAACATCAACGCAAGGCCCAAAGCCATGACATCGCCAAACGCGTCCGCCCCCGCGTCACCGAAATCGCCCGCCGTTACGGCGCCCGCGTCGCCGTCACCGAAGTCCCCCCCGGCCCCCCCGTCCTCCAAACCCTCGTCGCCGAAATCTACGGCCCCTCCGAGGAAGCCCGCCTCGCCTTGGCCGAGGAAGTGAAAAAAATCTTCCAGTCCACCCCCGGCGTGGTGGACGTGGACTGGTACATCGAGGCCGACCAGCCCAAGGCCCGCTTCGTCATTGACAAGGAAAAGGCCGCCCTCCACGGCATCAGCGCCGAAACCATCTCCCAAACCCTCCGCATCGCCGTCAGCGGCCTGCCGGTGGACCTCGTCCACCTGCCCCGCGAAAAGGAAGATGTCCCCCTTGTGCTCGAAGTCCCGCGCCAATTCCGCACCCTGCCCGAGGAGCTGCTCGCCCTGCGCGTGCGCTCCGGCGACGCCAACGCCCTCCCGGAACCCGGCCGTGACGCCCCGCCGCCCCTGGTGCCGTTGCGCGAGCTGGTCAAAGTCGAATACACCCTCACCGACAAAAGCATTCACCACAAAAATCTCATGCCCGTGACCTATGTCATTGGCGATGTCGCCGGCGAAGCCGAAAGCCCCGTCTATGCCATCCTCCAGATGAACCAAAAGCTCCGCCAGATTGACCCGCGCCAGTTCGGCGGCAGCGTCAGCGAGTTCAAAATCTACAACGCCGTCCTCCCCTTCACCGAGGCGCAGCCCGCCATGAAATGGGATGGCGAATGGCACATCACCATCGAAGTGTTCCGCGACCTCGGCCTCGCCTTCGGCGCCGTCTGCATCCTGATTTACCTCCTCATGGTGGGCTGGTTCCGCTCCTTCGTCACCCCCCTCGTCGTCATGGCCGCCATCCCCTTCTCGCTGGTGGGCATCCTCCCCGCTCACGGCGCCCTCCATGCCTTCTTCACCGCTACCTCCATGATTGGCTTCATGGCGGGCGGCGGCATCGTCGTCCGCAACTCCATCATCCTCGTGGATTTCATCGAGCAACGCCTCCGTGAAGGCATGCCCCTCGCCGAAGCCGTCGTGGACGCCGGCGCCGTCCGTTTCCGGCCCATGCTCCTCACCGCCATGGCCGTGGTGGTGGGCGCCAGTGTCATCCTCTTTGACCCCATTTTCCAGGGGCTGGCCATCTCCCTCATGGCCGGTGAAATCGCCTCCCTCCTCATCAGCCGCATGGCCGTGCCGGTGCTCTACTACATGGTCAACCGCAAAAAATCCGCCGTCTGACCACCGCACGGGGCGCTGGCCCGCGGCGTGGCCCGCGGACGGGAATGGCAATGAGGATTAGGGCTTGATTTTTTGATGCAGCGCTGGCAGCCGCGTCCGGTACAACTCCGTCACCTGCGCTTCCATCTCCGCCAGCGGCTTCACCGGTATCAAATCCATCACCTCCGCGGGGCTTAACCCTGACTCCAGCAGCGTCCGCGCGCCGCCGCACACCATTCGCTTCATGGCGGGCACTATTTCCCCTTCCGTCAAGCCAAGCCCCAGCGCCACTTCCCGCAGCGCCTGCCATTGAAACCAGAAATAAGTCGGCCCCATCGCGCTCAACAAGGCGTACGCCTCCAATTTCTCCTCCGCCACCTCCGGATGCTCCCCCAGCGGCTCCAGCCAGGCCGCAATTTCCGCCCGCTCCGCCGCGCCCAGCTCCGCCGCAAAAACCATCGGATTATACCCCAGCCCCATCAGCGAAGGCGCATTGGGAATCACCCGCGCCAGCCGCCCAAAACCACCCAACAGCTCCCGCAGCCGGCCCAGCGTGAACTTGGGCGCCAGCGACACCACCACCGCCTCCGGACGCAAGGCCGCGCGAATGCCGTTCAACACCTCAACCATCACCGGCGGATGCACCGCCAGAAACACGAGGTCCTGCGCCGCCGCCGCCGCATTATCCGCGGTGATTTGCACCGCGGGATGCGCCGTATTGAGCCGGCTTAACACTTCGGCATGGACATCGCTGACCACGACCCGCTCAGGCAGCTTGCCGGCTTTTTGCCAGCCGCTCAGGAAAATGCGCGTGATGCGCCCCCCGCCTATAAAACCTACGGATTGGTGATGCATGGTGGAACACGTGTTGAGGTTGACCGCCAAGTTCAGTTGCTCCTGGTCTCAGGCCGTGTCGGCCGCCGATTGCAGCAACGCCTTTAATTCCGCCAGCGTGGGCACCTTGCCGGAGAGCTTGAGGTTGCCGTTGACCGCCAGCGCCGGCGTCATCATCACTCCCAGGGACACGATTTGTTTCACCTCGGTGACCTTGTGGATTTCCGCAGGGATTCCCAGTTCTTTGACCGCCTGTTCAGTGAGCTGGGCCAGCGTCTTGCAACGGGCGCACCCCGGCCCCAGGACCAGGATTTGCAACGCATTCATGCCCGCAAGCCTACCCAATCATCTGCCCCCGTAAAGACCAAACAGACCCAAGTACCGCGCCCCTCCATTGGGCGGCCCTCATCCCCCATCCAGCGTCCGCCACCCGCCTTTTCTCCATTGGCGGACATGCCCAACGCCGTTATCTTCTCCCCCATGCACATGCTGACCTCCGCAGCTTTGGTCTTGTGGGCGGGCGCCTCCCTCCTGGCGCAATCCGCGTGGCCCGAATTTCGCGGCCCCACCGGCGACGGCCACGCCCCCAAAACCGCCCGCCTGCCCCTCTCCTGGTCCGAAACCAACCACGTCCAATGGAAAACTCCCATCCACGGCAAAGGCTGGGCTTCGCCCGTCATCTGGGGCCACCAAATCTGGCTCGCCACCGCCACCGAAGACGGCACCCGCCTCTCTGCCCTGGCCGTGGACGCGCGCACCGGCAAAATCCTGCACGACCTGCTGCTGTTTGAAGTCGAGACCCCCCAATACTGCCACAAGTTCAACTCCTACGCCTCCCCCACACCCGCCATTGAAGACGGACGCGTCTATGTCACCTTTGGCGCGCCCGGCACGGCCGCCGTGGATACCCGCACCGGCAAGGTTTTGTGGACGCGCCGAGATTTCGAGTGCAACCATTACCGCGGCGCAGGGTCCTCCCCCATCCTCTACCAAAACCTCCTCATCCTGCACTTCGACGGCAGCGACCATCAGTACCTCGTGGCGCTGGACAAAAACACCGGCAAAACCGTCTGGCGGGTCAATCGCTCCATTGATTTTCAAGACCTGGACGCCCAAGGCAAACCGGCCATGGAAGGCGATTTGCGCAAAGCTTTCGCCACCCCCCAAGTGGTGAACCTCCAGGGCCGGCCCCTGCTCATCAGCCAGGGCGCCAAGGCCCAATATGCCTACGACCCGTTGACCGGCAAAGAATTCTGGCGCTTTGAAGAACGCTCCTGCCACTCCGCCAGCGGCAGGCCCGTGTACGCCAACGGCCTTCTTTACATGACCTGCGGTTTCTCCCGCGGCACGCTCCTCGCCTTGCGCCCCGACCCCCAAGACCCCACCCGCCCCCCGGCCGAAGTCTGGAAACTCAACCGCAGCATGCCCAGCAAACCCTCCCCGCTGGTGGTGAACGACATGGTTTTTGTCGTGGACGACGGCGGCCTTGCCTCCTGCCTGGACGCCCTGACCGGCCAGGAAATCTGGCGCGAGCGCATCGGCGGCAACTATTCCGCCTCGCCTCTCTACGCCCCCGCCACCAGCATGATTTATTGCTTCAGTGAAGACGGCAAAACCACCGTCTTCAAGGCCGCCCGGAAATTCGAGAAAGTGGCTGAAAACCGCCTCGAATCCGGCTTCATGGCCTCCCCGGCAGTCACGGGCAATGCGTTGATTTTGCGCACCCGCACCCATCTCTATCGCATCGCAGAATAACCACGCTCAAACCCGCGCCCCTCCCCCAACTCAGTCAAGGCCTCCCCTGTGGACAATTTTTGCGCTTCCGGGTTTGACAGGGCAGGCAAAGCGGTCTTTGATGCCCTGACACCCGGCGTCCGAAGTCATGAAATCACCTAACTTGCTGATGTACGGGGCCAGCGAGCGTAATGCCGACATGCTTTACGCCACAGGGATGATTTCACCGGACGCTTTTATTTACCTTCGGCTCAAAGGCCGTTGCTTCCTGGTGGTGCCAGACCTCGAAGTCCCCCGCCTCCGCCGCCTCAAAGGACGCTGCCGTATCCTGCCCCTGGGCGCCTTCCGTTCCACGGCCTCCAACGGCGTGGCCTTTCACAGCTACGACTTCCTGGCCCGCGTCATTCGGGCCCTGCTCCGCGAGCACAAAGTAAAAAAACTCATCGCCCCCATGGATTTCCCTTATGGCCTGGCCCGCCAATTGCGGCGGCTCAAGGTCAAGCTCAAGGTGGCCAACGGCCCCCTTTTCCCCGAGCGGGCCACCAAAACCACCGAGGAAATCAAAAAAATCAGCGCCGCCCTCATCATGGCTGAAGTCGGACTGGCCGAAGGCCTGCAAGTGCTCAAAAACAGC
Organism: Fontisphaera persica; assembly: GCF_024832785.1. Lineage (GTDB taxonomy): Bacteria > Verrucomicrobiota > Verrucomicrobiia > Limisphaerales > Fontisphaeraceae > Fontisphaera > Fontisphaera persica. Next base: position 4,523,704 of record NZ_CP116615.1, on the reverse strand, counting down.
AAAATCGGCCGCCAGGGCAAACTCACCTACCATAACAGCACGCTCACCGCCGAAAAATTGCGGGCCATCATGAACACCGCCATTTACCAGGCGGGCGGCGTCCCGGGCAACACCATCGTGGCGGGCGGTGTCCAGGCCTGCGACCCCCATGAACCCGGCCACGGCGCCCTCCGTGCCGGCGAGCCTATCGTCCTCGACGTCTTCCCGCGCTCACAAAAAACCGGTTACTTTGGCGACATCACCCGCACCGTCGTCAAGGGCCGTGCCTCCGAGGCCTTGCGCCGCCTCCATGACACCGTCTGCCGGGCGCAACAACTGGCCTTCGCCCAGTTGCGGCATGGCCGCCCCGCCAGTGAAATCCACCAGTCCGTTGCGGCCTTCTTTCAGGCGCAGGGCTATCCCACCCGTCTGCAGCCGCGCCGCAAAGAAGGCTTCTTCCATGGCACCGGCCACGGCGTGGGTCTGGAACTGCATGAATCCCCCCTCCTGGCCGCCCAATCCCCGGACCTGGTCCTCCGCGGGCACGTGGTGTGCATCGAACCCGGCCTCTATTACCCCGAGCTGGGCGGCATCCGCATGGAAGACGTGGTCGTCATCGGCCGCCGCGGCATCAAAAACCTCACCCAATTTGACCGCCAGTTGGAGGTATGAACAGCCCATAACCCCACCGCCCCCATGCCGCCCCTCCCCCAGGTCTCCGCCTCCTAAAAAGTTTGCCGCTTGCCCCCTTTTTGCCTAAACTGCCGCCATGGTCGCAACGCAAACGACCCGGGACACGGTTGGGGAGTCCAGGGCGGAAAGTCTCGCCCAGGCTTTCCGCTGGATGTTGCTTGCACGGGCGCTGGATGAAAAAATGGCCAACCTCTACCGGGGCGGCCGCATCCATGGTGGCGTTTTCCTGGGCCGCGGGCAGGAGGCCCTGAGCGTGTCCATCGGCATGGCCCTCCGGCCGGGCGATATTTTCGCACCCTTGATTCGGGATTTGGCGGGTCGCCTGGCCTTTGGCGAGCCCGTGCTGGATGCCGTGCGCACCCATCTAGGCTCCGTCCTCGGTCCCATGCGCGGACGCGACGGCAATATCCATCGGGGGCGTCCCCGCGCCGGCCTCTACGTCATGATCAGCCACCTCGGCGCCATGATCTCCGTGGTCAACGGCGCCCTCCTCGCCCGCCGCCTCCAGGGCCGCTCCGGCACTGTCGGCGCCACCTGCATCGGCGACGGCGGCACCTCCACCGGCGCCTTCCACGAAGCCCTCAACCAGGCCGCGGTGGAGCGGCTCCCGCTGGTGCTCGTCATTGCGGACAATCAATACGCCTACTCCACCCCCACCTCCCGCCAATATGCCTGCGCCAGCCTCCTCGACCGCGCCAAAGGCTACGGCGTGGACGGTCATGGGGTGGACGGCACCGACCTGAGCGCCTGTCTGGCCACGTTGAACACCGCCGTCAGGCGGGCCCGGGAAGGGCACGGCCCCCAAATGGTGGTCGCCTCCCTCCTCCGCCTCTGCGGCCATGGCGAACACGATGACGCCTTCTATGTGGACCCGCGCCTCAAAGAATCGCCGCTGGGCCGCGATTGCCTCGCCGTGGCCGAACAACAGGTGCTCGCCGCAGGAGCCGCCTCGCCCGCCCAAATTCAACAATGGCGCTCCCAGGTGCAGCAGGAAATCGAGGCGGCCGTCGCCCAGGTGCAACAGGAGCCGGCGCCCGACCCCTATGCGGAACGCTGGGAGGCCATCAGCACCACCCGTTTGTTGGACCAATTTGCTTCGACCTAAGGGGAGACCGGGGTTGCATGAGCATCACTTACCTTGAAGCCATCCGCGCCGCCCAGGCCAAAGCCCTGGCCGAGGATCCGCGGGTCTTTATTTACGGCCAGGATGTGGGCGCCTTCGGCGGTGCCTTCAAAGCCACCAAAAACCTGCAGCAGGAATTTCCCGGCCGGGTGCTGGATGCCCCCATCAGCGAAGACGCCATCCTCGGCGCCGCCGTGGGCGCCGCCATCGAAGGCATGCGCCCCATCGTCGAAATTCAATTCGCCGATTTTTCCACCGTCGCCTTCAACCAGATTGTCAACCAGGCCGCCACCCTCTTCTGGCGCACCGGCGTCCCCTGCCCCATCGTGGTCCGCCTCCCCTCCGGCGGCACCTTGGGCAGCGGCCCCTTCCACAGCCAGAGCATGGAGGCGCTCTACGCCCATTACCCCGGCCTGATTGTCATGACCCCCGCCACCGTCGAAGACGCCTACAGCATGTTGCTGGAAGCCGTGGCCATTGATGACCCCGTGATTTTCTGCGAACACAAATTCCTTTACTACCATCTCAAAGCAGAAGCCCTGCCGGAAACCGCCCTCCCCGCCGGACGCGCCCGCATCACCCGCCCCGGCCGCGACCTCTCCCTGGTCACCTACAGCGCCATGGTCCATGAAGCCCTGGCCGCCGCCGAGGAGCTGGCCGCCGAAGGCGCCGAACTGGAAATCGTGGACCTCCGCTCCGTCAAACCCCTCGACACCGACACCATCATGGCCTCCGTGGCCCGCACCGGCCGCCTCCTCGCCGTGGGCGAAGCCTGGCCGTGGGGAGGCGTCACCGCCGAAATCGTGGCCCGCGTGGCCGCCGAAGGCTTCAACCTCCTGGACGCGCCGCCCCAGCGGTTGAACGCCAAAGATACTCCCATCCCTTTCCATCCCAATTTGTGGGCCGCCCACCGCCCCACCGCGCGCTCCATCGCCGAAGCAGCCCGCAAACTCCTGCGCCTATGATTTCAGCCAAACCCATCCTTTTGCCTGCCTTATGCCATACGTCCCCATTTTGATGCCGCAATTGGGTGAATCCATCGCCGAAGCCACCGTCGTGCGCCTGCTGGTGGCCCCGGGCGACCACGTCGAAAACCACCAGGAAGTCCTCGAAGTGGAAACCAACAAAGCCACCATGACCGTCGTCAGCCCCTGTGCCGGACGCCTGGCCGAATGGCGCGTGCAGGTCAACGAAAGTTATCCCGTCGGCGCCGTGCTGGGCCACATCGAGGCGGAACAAGCCATCACGCCACCCACCACCACCGCCCCCCCTCCACCCCCCGCAGCCCCCCCCCAGCCGCCAACGCCGCCCTCTTCGACCGTCTCCACTTTGCCCCTCGCCTCACCCCCCCAAAAAGTCGAGCCGCGCGTCAAGGGCCTGCCCGTGCCCGCCGACCGCGTAGGCGCCACCTACATGTCCCCGCGCCTCAAGGCCCGCATCCAGGAGCTGGGACTCCAGGCGGCCGATTTGGCCGGCATCGCCGGCAGCGGCGCCGGCGGCCGCGTCACCATCGAGGACTTTGAGCGCTACATTGCCCACTTGGAGCAGCAAAAACTCACCCCCGCCTCGCCCATGCGCGTCGCCGTGGCCGACGCCATGCGCCGGAGCTGGACCCGGCCCCTCGCCACCGTGGGGTTGCCCGTCCTGCTCGACCCCCTCCTGCAACATCGCAAGCAATTCGACCCCAAACCCGGCCCCACCTTGTATGCCCTGCGCGCCCTCGCCCTGGCCCTCGCCGAAAACAGCGCCCCCGCCGGCCGTTTGGTTGGCGCCCGCATCGTCCATCCCCCGGCGGTGGACATTGGCTTTGCCGTCGAAGCCGAGGAAGGCGTGCTGGTCCCCGTCATCCGGGCCGCCGACCAAAAGCGCCTCGTCGAATTGGTCCCCCTTTATGAGCGTTTGCTGCGCCAGGCGCGCGCGCGCAATCTGCCCGCCGACGCCACCGGCGGCTCCATCTGCACCGTCACCAATTACGGGACCTTCGGCCTGATTTGGGCCACCCCCATCCCCCTGCCGGAGCAAACCCTCGTGCTGGGCCTGGGCGCCGGCCGCAAAGTCCCGCGCTGGGACGACGCCAAGGGCCAGTTTGTGCCCGTCACGGAGGCTTATTTGACCCTGAGCTTTGACCACCGCGTCTTGGACGGCGGCGCCGCCGGGCGGTTGTTGACCCGCATTGCTGCCCTGATGAACCAGCCCGACCAATTATAGGCTCTCCCGCCGACCCTCATGAAACTCGGCGCCCACATGTCCACCAGCGGCGGGGTCCATCGCGCCCTCGAACGCGGCCTGGGCATCGGCTGCGAAATCGTGCAGTTGTTTGTCAAAAACAACATGCAATGGTTTGGCCGGCCCTACCCGCCGCAGGACCTGGCCCGCTTTGCCCAACTCGCCGCCGCGGGCCAGCTCTCCGCCATTTTTGGCCACACGGGCTACCTGATTAACATCGCCGCCCCCGCCTCCCCCAACCGCGACCGCTCCCTCCAATCACTTACCCAGGAAATCCAACTGGCCGAAAGCCTCGGCCTCCCCTTCCTGGTCTTGCATCCCGGTGCCCATCTGGGCCACGGAGAAACCACCGGCTTGCGCCAGGCCGCCGCCGCCCTGGATGAAGTCTTTCAGGCCACGCCCCATTCCCCCGTCCGCATTGCCCTCGAAAACACCGCGGGCCAGGGCACTTGCCTGGGCCATCGGCTGGAGCACCTCTTTGAGTTGTACGCCCTGGTGAAACACCCCCAACGCCTCGCCGTGTGCCTGGACACCGCCCACTTCTTTGCCGCCGGTTATGACCTCCGTTATCCCAAGGTGTGGGATGCCCTCATCGCCGAATGCGAGCGCCGCCTGGGCCTCGACCAGCTCCTGGCTTTTCATCTCAACGATTCCAAAAGCCCCTTGGGCTCCCGCGTGGACCGCCACGCCGGCATCGGCCAGGGAGCGATGGGACGCGACGCCTTCCGCCACATCGTCAATGACCCCCGCTTTCGCGACCGCCCCGGCTGCCTGGAAACGCCCAAATCCGAAGATTTGCATGAAGACGTGGAAAATCTCGCCATCCTCCGCAGCTTGATGGAGCCTCCGCCCCCAACAGCCCGCAGACGGCGCAAACCAGCCCAGCCGGCACTTGGCAAGTCTCCAAAACCCGCGCATATTAAACCTCAACTGACATCGTAATGGGACTTTGTTATGGATAAACCACCAATCGTACCTCCCGTCATCGGCAGTGCACCCCCGCCTCCGCGGGTCATGCACGAAATTGACTTCAAGATTTTCGGCGACGACATGCAGTTCGTCGAAATCGAGCTCGACCCCATGGAAGCCGCCGTCGCCGAGGCCGGCTCCATGATGTACATGGAAGACGGCATCGAAATGGAAACTGTCTTCGGCGACGGCTCCCAACAAAACAGCGGCTTTCTTTCCGCCCTCGTCGGCGCCGGCAAACGCCTCCTCACCGGCGAATCCCTCTTCATGACCGTCTTTCAAAACCGCGCCCCCGCCAAACGCCGCGTCGCCTTTGGCGCGCCGTATCCGGGCAAAATCATCCCCGTCCACCTCGCCGAATTGGGCGGCGAGCTCCACACCCAAAAGGACGCCTTCCTCTGCGCCGCCAAGGGCGTCACCGTCGGCATCGCCTTCCAACGCCGCATCGGCGCGGGCCTGTTTGGCGGCGAAGGCTTCATTTTGCAACGCCTCCAGGGGGACGGCTACGCCTTCATCCACGCCGGCGGCACTCTCTGCGAAAAAATCCTCGCCCCCAACGAAGTGCTGCGGGTGGACACCGGCTGCGTGGTGGCCTTCCAGCCCTCCGTCCAGTTTGACATCCAGTTTGTTGGCAAAATCAAAACCGCCCTCTTCGGCGGCGAAGGCTTGTTCTTCGCCACCCTCCGCGGGCCGGGCCGCGTCTGGCTCCAAAGCCTGCCGCTCAGCCGCCTGGCCGACCGCATCGTTGCCGCCTCCCAGGCGGGCGGCCGCCGCGAGGAAGGCTCCGTGCTCGGCGGCTTGGGCAATCTGCTCGACGGCGACTGAGCCGGCCCGTCGTCCCATGCGCGTTCTGCCCTTGCAGGAAACCCACGCCAGCCTCGGCGCGCGCTTCACCTCCGTCAATGGCGTGGACCTCGTGGCCCACTACGGCGATGCCCCCGGCGAGTACCGCGCCCTGACCGATACCGCCGGCGTGCTCGACCTCTCGGCCCGCGGGCGACTCTGCCTCACCGGCCAGGACCGCCAGCGCTTTCTCAACGGCCAGGTCACCAACAACGTCAAGGACCTCCAGCCCGGCCAGGGCTGTTACGCCGCCCTCCTCACCCCCAAAGGCAAGGTCCAGGCTGACCTGTACATTCACGCCCTCGCCCAGGAACTCCTGCTCGATTTCGAGCCGGGCCAGCTCGAAGCGGTCTCCCGGCGCATCGAAAAATACCTCATCGCCGATGACGTCCAACTGGTCAACGTCACCCCTCACTACGGCCTGCTCAGCGTGCAAGGCCCCCACGCCCGGGCCGTGGTCGAAAGCCTGAACCTTGGCGTGGCACTCCCCACCGCCCCCTGTCACTCCGTCACCGTCCAACATCCGGCCTGGGGCGAGCTCTGCCTCGCCAACGTCCCCCGCCTCCTCACCTGCGGCGTGGACCTCTTCGTGCCCGTGTCGGCGCTCGAATCCGTCTGGACCGCCCTGCTGGCGGCCGCCGCCCGCGCCGGCGGACGCGCCGCCGGTTGGGAGGCCCTGGAAACCGCCCGCATCGAGCAGGGCATCCCTCGCTTTCCCGTGGACATGGACGATACCAACCTGGCCCCGGAAGCCGGCCTCGATACCCGTGCCATCAGCTACACCAAGGGCTGCTACACCGGCCAGGAAGTCATCGCCCGCATCCGCACCTACGGCCAGGTCGCCAAACACCTCCGCCGCGTCGCCTGGCAACAAAGCGCTAAAGTTTTACCCCAAAAAGGCGATAAGGTATTTGAGGGCGGGAAAGAGATTGGCTATGCCACCAGCTCGACTTACTCTCCGGCATTAAAGTCCAACCTCGCCCTCGTTTATATTCGCCGCGAATACGACCGGCCCGGCCGGGAAGTGGAACTGTCCGCCGGCGCCGAGAGATTCCGCGCCACCATCTTGGAAACCGGCCCTGCTGGAGTCTGACCACCCCCCTGTCTTTCTCACCAGCCCGCCCCCTCTCCCCCAGGCAAAAAAAACGAGGACCGGCAGCCCCGGTCCTCGTCGTGCTTTGGCTTGAAATAACGCCCCTCAGGCCACGGTAATATCCTTGTCCAGGTACACGTCCTGAATGGCATTCAGCAATTCCACGCCCTCTTTCATGGGGCGTTGGAAGGCTTTGCGCCCGGAAATCAACCCCATGCCGCCCGCGCGCTTGTTGATGACGGCCGTCTTCACGGCGGCGGCCAAATCGCCCGCCCCCTTGGATTCACCGCCCGAGTTGATCAGCCCCGCCCGGCCCATGTAGCAATTGACCACCTGATAACGCGTCAGATCAATTGGATGGTCCGTGGTCAGCTTCTCGTACACCAGCTTGTGCGTCTTGCCGTACTTCTCAAGCACGTTGTACCCGCCGTTGCACTCCGGCAGCTTCTGCTTGATGATGTCCGCCTCAATGGTGACGCCCAGATGATTGGCCTGCGCCGTGAGATCCGCCGCCACATGATAATCTTTGTCTTTCTTGAAGGCGTTATTCCGCAGATAGCACCACAAAACAGTCGCCATCCCCAGCTCGTGCGCGCGTTTGAAGGCAATGCTCGTTTCCACAATTTGCCGCGTGGACTCCGGCGAGCCAAAGTAAATCGTGGCCCCCACCGCGCACGCCCCCATGTTCCATGCCTGCTCCACCTGCGCAAAATACACCTGGTCAAACTTGTTCGGATAGGTCATCAGCTCATTGTGATTCAGCTTCACCATGAACGGTATCTTGTGCGCGTATTTCCGCGAGCACATCCCCAACACCCCCAGCGTGGACGCCACCGCGTTGCAGCCCCCCTCAATCGCCAGCTTCACAATGTTTTCCGGGTCAAAGTAATCCGGATTCGGCGCAAAACTCGCGCCCGCCGAGTGCTCTATCCCCTGGTCCACCGGCAAAATGGAAAGATAACCCGTCCCCGCCAGACGCCCGGTGTTGAACATCCGCTGCAGCGCGCACAGCACCTGCGGGTTGCGATCCGTGGGCGCAAAAATGCGATCCACAAAGTCCGGGCCGGGCAGGTGCAACTTCGATTTGCACACCGTCTTGCACTCGTGTTTCAACAGGTAATCCGCATCGCTGCCCAGCAGTTCAAGAATTTTCGAGTTCATAGTCCAATGTCCATCGGTTCATGTTAGGCGGGGCTTGTCCCCCAGAGCGTATCGGCCATGCAGGCCATCCGCCAGACGCCCGGGCGTACCCCAAATCACGCGCAGTCTATACGATTAGCTGGCCTTGAAAACACATTTTTTGTGCATCTTTTTACCTAATTATCGCGCCCGCCCTTGCGCAAACCCGCCCACCCACACCCCACGGACGCACCCACCATCCCCCTCTGCCGGCCCACCCCGCCCTCGCAGACGATGATTGCATTGCCAGCCGCTTGGTTGTAGGGTGGCCGCGTGCAGCCCCCGAAGAGGCAGCCATGACCATTCCACAATACATCCGGCAGGCAAGCGTTTGGCTCCTGGTGGGCATGAGCTGGCTGGCCGCCGCCGCGGCCGCCCCCGCCCCCGCGCCCCCATCGCCAACCCCCGCCAAATACCTTTTCCTCGTCGAAGCCTCCGCCCTCACTGCACCCATTTCTGAACGCGTCGCCCTCGCCGTGGCCGACCTCATCGAGCGCGGCTGCGGCGGCCGCATGCAGGCGGGCGACCTCTTCAGCATCCTCCCCTTTCACGAACAAATAGACCCCGTGGGCTATACCCGCAAAACCTGGGACCCGGCCCGCAGCCGCCCCATCAGCAACCTCGCCTTCCTGTACCTGCAAAAATACAAGTTCGAGAAAAAGCCCAGATTTGACCTCGTCCTGGCCATCCTCCAGCAGGCCGTCCGCGAAGAGCGCAACCTCCACCTTTACCTCGTCGTTTCCGGCGCTTACCCCATGCTGGGCACACCCTTTGACGCCGACATCAATGCCGTGCTCCGCCAACACGCGGAAACCTGGCGCGAGCGCCGCAGCATTTGCATCATCGCCCTCGTGGCCGAACGCGGCCAGCTCGTGGATTGGGCTGTGGGCGCCGCCGAACCTCCCGCCCCCACGCGCCTGGTGGCCCGGATGCCCGAGCCGCCCGCGCCCCCCAAGCCTCCACCCGCGACGCCGCCACCTGCTGTAGTTCAAACCTCGCCGCCCCCCGCGCAGGTGACCCATGCCCAAACGGCAACCGTCACCCCCCCTCCTCCGCCCGCCACTAATGCGACCGCTCAGGCCAAACCACCCGTAGCGCCTCCGCCTCCGCCCGTCACCATCGCGCAGCCACAAAAGCCGCCAGCTACAGAAAAACCGGAACCACCAGCCCCCAAGCCGCCAGCACCAGCCCCACCTCCCTCCGTGGGTACCACCCAAACCACCGCCCAACTCACCACCGAAAACCCAACCCGTCCACCCCAGCCACCGCCCACCCCGGCGCTGTCCGAGCCGCCCAAATCGCCTCCCTCCGCCAGCACCCCCGGAGTGACCGCAGTGACCCCGCCCGGCAATCTCCCCGTCGTAACCACGCAAACCCCAGCGGCCCCGCCCGGCACAGAAACATCACCAAAACCTGCTTCGCCCGAGCCGCCACCCCAGCCGGCGCCACCCACTTCCAAGACCCCAAAAGTCGAAACCCCTGAAACCACCCCCACCCCCCCCACCAACACCGCCTCGACTGCCGCGCCAGCGCCAACCATAGCCGTGGTGCCACAACCCTCACCCACCCCCTATGGCCTCCTGGCAGCCGGCGCAGGACTGCTCGCGCTGGCCGTATGGCTGGCGGTGGTATGGCATCGCCGCACCCGCCCGGCGCCCGCCCCCAGCCTGATTACCCAGTCCATGGAACGCGAACGCCGCCACCTGCCCGCCAAGGAAAACAAAGACCACCCGCCAAGCATGTAGCGCAGGCGTCCCGCCTGCGAGTCTGGCCTGCGTCCCGCAGGCTAAGAAGCCAAGAGCAGCATAATCCGCGCAGCTACAACTCCTCCCTCTCCCCCCGGGGAGAGGTCCAAGGTGACGGGATGTAGCGCAGGCGTCCCGCCTGCGAGTTCACGGAGCCTCCCGGCTCCGTGATTGCAGAATTGCCAGGCTTAAGCGAACGCGCTTCAAAAACACCAGGCCGCGCATCAATCTTTCATTTGCCAGGCACAGGCGTCCCGCAGGCCAAAAAGCCAAGAGCAGCATAATCCGCGCAGCTACACCCCCCTCTCCCCCCGGGGAGAGGGCCAGGGTGACGGGATGTAGCGCAGGCGTCCCGCCTGCGAGTTCACGGAGCCTCCCGGCTCCGTGATTGCAGAATTGCCAGGCTTAAGCGAACGCGCTTCAAAAACACCAGGCCGCGCATCAATCTTTCATTTGACATGCGCAGGCGTCCCGCAGGCCAAAAAGCCAAGAGCAGCATAATCTGCGCAGCTACAACTCCTCCCTCTCCCCCCGGGGAGAGGTCCAGGGTGAGGGGATGTAGCGCAGGCGTCCCGCCTGCGAGTTCACGGAGCCTCCCGGCTCCGTGATTGCAGAATTGCCAGGCTTAAGCGAACGCGCTTCGGAACACCAGGCCGCGCATCAATCTTTCATTTGGTGAGGGGCCTCTTCTCACTCTTCGTTCTCTTCGTTTCCTTCTGTTCAACATTCGTGTCCATTCGTGTTCATTCGTGGTTTATTTTTCCCTTTCACGCGCTCTGCTCCCTTTTCCCTCTACCCCTTCGTGGTAAAAGGTTTTCATGTCGCCCCTATGGGACTGAAAAAATTGGTGGGGATTGAAGGTCTCGGGGAGCACACGCCTCTGGCGTGTGCCCTTCGGCGTCCCGCCGAAGGGAAGTCATTCCTCTGCTTCTCGAATGCCGCCACCGCCCAATGGGCAGAGACGTATCCTACGCCCGCCATGCGGAAAAACTGAGCCAAAGCACCGCCGGATTCACCCACTCACCGACTTGCCGCCCCACCCGTGAGAGCCACCCCCTGCCGTCTATCAACTAAATCAGCGTAACGCCAACCCTTCCCTGACCGCTATTCCTCCATCAATCCCGTCTGCTTGGGCGTAAGGAACAGCTTGAGCACCGCCTGCCCGCCCTCAAGCCGGACCACTGCCAACGCCCCCTTGGGCAGGGTCACCGCCACTGGAGAATGCGTGTGCAACAGGCGCGCCAGGTGCAAGGACAGCGAAGGATTGTGCCCCACCATGAGCACTTTGTTGAACCCGGCCAGCTCCTTCAGCCACGCCTCAAACTCGCGCGTGCTGCACTCGTTCAGCAAATGTTCCGTTTTCTGCAACTTCACCCCTTTTTTCTTTCCCTGCATTTCCTCCAGCACCAGCTCGGCCGTCTCCACGGCGCGCACCAGCGGACTGGTAAACGCGGCGTCAAACTTCACTCCGCGAGCCGCCAGAAACTGGCCCATCGCCTTGCTTTGCAAAATGCCTTTCCGCGTCAATGGCCGCTCCGCATCCGGCGTGCCTTCCGCTGCTTCCGCATGGCGCAAGAGGTAAATTTTCATAAGCTCATTTAACGGCTGCGGTAACTGGCTGACAAGCATGAGCATGTTACAAATGGATGAACCCGGCGCGCAAGCCCAAGCTCTCAGCCGCTGCCCGGACCACACCCAAGCATCTGTCCCCGTGGCTTTTAGGCAGGTTTTCCCACGCTGGAAATCCGCAGAAATTTCCGCTGGCGATATTCGCCGTCCCGTGCCTAAACTTCCTTACGGTACGGAAAATGCTCCGTAAGCAGTGGTTATGGCTGTGGCTGGCAAAGTTGAGACCAAAGCCTCCACCAAATTGCGCATGGTGGAGTGCGGGGGATGTCGCGCCAAGGTTTTCATCAACGGGCAGTTGGCCCCCTTTGAAACCGTCCCCTGCTCCAAGTGCGGACATCCCGTCATGGTGCCCGTGCGCCTGCGCCAGTTCGAGTTGCAAAGCATCATCGGCAGCGGCGGCATGGGCACCGTGTACCGCGCCCACGATCTCATGCTCGAACGCCAGGTCGCCGTCAAGCTCATGCGCAAGGAGCTGGTCAATGACAACGAGTCCCTCCAAAACTTCATCCGTGAAGCCCGCACCTGCGCCGCCCTCAACCACACCAACATCATCCACGTTTACACCTTCGACCAGTACGAAGACCAATATTACCTCGTCATGGAGCTGGCCGATTGCGGCAGCATGGACCAGCGCATCGAAAAGGAATCCCGCCTGCCGGAGCTGTCCATCCTGGACATCGGCATCAAGGTCGCCTCGGCGCTCGACACTGCCCTCAAACACGGCTTGCTCCATCGCGACATCAAACCCGGCAACATTCTCTTCAACGCCGAAGGCGAGCCAAAGCTGATTGATTTCGGCCTGGCCGGCAGCGCAGATGTCAACCTCGCCCACGACGGCACCATCTGGGGCACCGTGCGCTATGTCGCCCCCGAAAAAATCCAGCGCCAGGGCGAGACTTTCCTCTCCGACATGTACAGTCTGGGCGCCACCTTGTATCACGGTTTGACCGGCCACGTCCCCTTTGAAGCCGAGTCCGATGACGCCATCCTCATGGCGCACGTCAGCATGGAGGCCACCCCCCCCGACCAGGTGGTGCCGGACGTCACCCATGCCACCTCCGAAGCCATCATGCGCATGCTGGCCAAAAGCCCCGTGGACCGTTTCCAGACCTACGATGAATTAATCATGGCGCTCACGGCCGCTCGCACCAAGCTGCTCTTCGCCAAATACCACACGCCGCACGTGGAAATCTAACGCCGCCATCAACCCGCCTCCGGCGGCCCCGGCTCCACTCGCCGCTCCTCCCACCAGCCGCGCGCAACCTCGCAGGCTCGCCATTCCGCGCGCCGTTTCTGATTGAGTTTCCCGCGCGCAACCGTTTGAATGGCCGCGCAACGCATGGCCCACAACGGCACTCTTGAATCCGCCCCCGCCACTCCGGCGCGCTGGCTGTCTCCCTTCGGATTTGCCTTGGCCTTGCTGGCCGCACTGGGATTCTGCTTCCCCGGGGTTGCCGGCGGATGGGAGGCCTTTTTCTATCGGGACCACGGCGTGCTGGCGTATCCCAGTCTGTTTCATCTCAAGGCCAGTCTGGCCGAAGGCGAGTTTCCCCTCTGGAATCCCCTGAGCAATTGCGGCGCCCCCTTTGCCGCGCAATGGGGGCCAATGGCCTATTACCCCGGCTTGTGGCTCTTTCTCGCCCTCCCCCTCCCGCAGGGTCTGGGATGGTTTTGCCTGGCCCATCTGCTCTGGGCGGGACTGGGCATGTATTTTCTGGCCCGCCAATGGACAGGCCAGGCCGTCGCCGCCACCCTCGCCGGCTGGTGGTACGTCTTCAATGGCGCCACCTTCTCCTGCCTCATGTGGCCCAATTACGTGGCCGCCCTGGCCTGGATGCCGTGGGTGCTCTGGAGCGCGGAGCGGGCATGGCAGCATGGCGGCCGCTCCACCCTCCTCGCCAGCGCCTTCGCTGCCCTCCAGCTCCTCACCGGCGTGCCGGAACTAATCGCCTTGACCTGGCTGGCCATCATCGTCCTGGCCGCGCTGGCCTGCTTCGCCGCCCCTGGCTTTCAGGGAAAAATCCTCCTGCGCCTGGGCGCAATCATCCTGCTGGCCGCAGGTTTGGCGGCGGTGCAATTACTCCCATTTTTTGAGTTGCTGGCCCATTCGCATCGCGCCGCCGGCGGCATCGTCACCAAGTGGACCATGCCCGTGTGGGGTTTGGCCAACTTGGTATTGCCCTTGTTTCATTGTTTTGAAACGCCGGAGGGAGTTTTTTATCAGCACGGCCAGAACTTCCTCTCCTCCTATTATCCCGGCGTGCTGCCCCTCGTGCTGGCCGTGTGGGCCGTGGCCTTCGGACGCCAGCGGCGCGTCCTCGCCCTGGCCGCGCTCACCCTCGCCGCCTATTGGCTGGCGATGGGTGACCAGGGCGGGCTGTACGCGGCCTTAAAATGGCTCTTCCCGCCCCTCGAAGTGTTGCGTTTTCCCGTCAAGTTTGTGTTGTTGCCCGCCTTTTTGCTGCCGTTGCTGGCCGCCCATGCCGTGGCCGATATCCTCCCCCATAGCTCCTCCGCCAGGCCGGTGTGGACAATGCGCGCCATCAGCTCCTTCATCGTCACCGCAGCCGTGCTCCTGATTCTCGTGGCGCTGGCCTCCAAATACCCCATGACCTATGACCAGCCGGACATCACCCGCAGCAACGCCTGGGCACGGCTGGCATGGCTCGCGGCAGCTTTGGCGGCTCTCCTGGGTTTAACCCATCCCCGCCTGGCGCGGCTCGCCGTGCTTGCCCTGCTCACCCTCTGCCTGGGCGATTTATGGACCCACGCGCCCCGCCAAAATCCCACCCTGCCCGTCAAACTCGCGGACCTCTCCGTGGGATTATTCGAGCCGGGCTTCTGGAAACTGGCGCAGAAATCCAACCCTCCGCGCCACGGCGACGGACGCATTTTCATCTCCCCCGAAGCCGAGCAATCCCTGCTGCACGCGCGCTCCGGCGATTTGCGCGAGCGCTGGCTCGAACGCCGCACCGCCCAGTGGTCGCATCTCAACCTGCTGGAGCGCATTCCCAAAGTCAACGGCTCCTCCACCCTGCAAATCCGCGAGCAGCGCGCCGTGGAGGACCTCTTTTACAAAGTCCATACCAACCAACCGCCCTCACCCCTGCTGGATTTTCTGGCCGTGACCCACCAGACCGCTCCCGGCCTCGTGAATCATTTCCTGCCTCGCACCAACGCCCTGCCCCTCGTCACCGCCGGACAACGCGCCGCATTCCTTGCCCCCACCCATCTGTTGAACGCGCTGGCCGCACCGGATTTCAATCCGGCGGAGGTGGTTTATTTTCCCGAGGAATTGCGCGGCCAGGTCACGGTTACCCAGGCCGCCCCCGCCCGCCTAACTCTCCGCGCCGTGCAGGCCCACCGCCTGCAATTCGACGTGGAATCGCCCGCGGCGGCGCTGGTGGTGGTGTCCCAATCCTTCTACCCTGCCTGGCGGACCTTCGTGGATGGTCAGCCCGTGCCGCTCTGGCGGGCCAACCATGCTTTCCAAGCGCTGGCTGTGCCGCCGGGCAAACATCAAATCGAAGTCAAATATGTGGACCGTTGGTTCCATGCCGGCTTGCTCATCACCAGCCTGACAGCGCTGGTCATGCTCTGGCTGGCGCGGCCCCGACGCACCCCCGCCATTTCGTCCGGCGGCGCGTAAGTGCGGCTCCCCTCCGCAGGCACAACCCGCACCGCCAGCGCTGCGCGCCGCCGCTCGCTTGGCCCTCCTTTCTGCTGGTCTTAATTCCGTTTCCGCGCTACACAATTCAACGCAAACATATGCGTACCCATTCATTCCCTGCGCCCCGCATGGCGTTGCTCGTCGCGCTTTGCGCCAGCCTGACCGGCCTGCTCGCCGCCACCTACACGCCCCTCGAACCGCTGCCCGCCCCGCGCCTCAAAGCCTTTTCCCCACCGTATCCGGGCGGCGCGCACAACCCGGAAAACCTGCTCGATGCCGTGGACAAAACTGAATACTCCAGCAACGCCAACGGCACCAACACGTTTGTGGAATTTGAATTCCCGGCGCCCGTGCGCCTGGGCGCCTTCCGGCATCTGGACCGCAACGACCCGGCCACCGTGGCCGCCTCGGAATTGAGCCTCTTCGACGCCCAGGGCAAGCTCCTCCAAACCGTGCCCATCACCCACGTCAACCGCCGCGGCGGCGAAACCGTCCTCACTCTGCCCACGCCGCTCACCGTCAAATCCGCCCGCTGGCGCATCACCCGCCTCGGCAGCCAGTATTCCACCGTGGGCGGCGCGGAAATCACCTTCTACGCCGCCGGCACGCCGGAAAACACCCCGGCCCGCGCACAGCTCACCGTGCGCCCCCTGCCTTTCCAAAAGCGCGGCTCACGCACCCAGCCCGCCCGGGTGCAAATCAATTTCCCTTATCTGGAAAGCGCCCCCGCCCTGCTCCGCGTGTCCGGCGTCACCAACCTCGCGCTGACCCTGCGCCCCGGCCGGCAAATCGTGGAGCTGGCCCTCCCGGCCGCCCAGCAGGAAACCACCCTCCCCCTGCAGCTCGAAGTGGACGGACGCCCCGCCACCCGCCTGGAATTCCGCCACACGCCCGTGCGCCCGCTGACCGTCTATGTCATGCCCCACTCCCACACCGACATCGGCTACACCGCCCTGCAAACCGAAATCGAAAAACGGCAGGTGCAGAACCTCATTGACGGCATGGCCCACGCCCGCCGCACCGCCAATTATCCGGAAGGCGCCCGCTTCGTCTGGAACGTCGAAGTGTTGTGGGCCGCCGATTTGTATCTGCGCCGCCTCGATGACAAACAGCGCCAGGAATTCCTGGCCGCCGTCAAACGCGGGGAAGTCGCCCTCTGCGGCATGTATCTCAACATGCTCACCGGCGTGTGCCGTCCAGAGGAACTCCTGCGCACTTTCCGCTTTGCCACGGAACTGGCCGAGTTGACCGGCACGCCCATTGACACCGCCATGATTAGCGACGTCCCCGGCTACACCTGGGGTCTCGTCCCCGCCATGAACCACGCCGGCATCAAGTATTTCTCCACCGCCCCCAATTACTTCGACCGCATCGGCGACATCCTCGTGCAATGGGAAAATAAACCCTTCTACTGGGTGGGCCCCGACGGCCGCTCCAAAGTCCTCGTCTGGATTCCCTTCTGGGGCTATGCCATGTCCCATCGTTACCACCAAATGACACCCCACCTGGTCGAGGAGTTCTGCGAGGGCCTCGCCCAGCGCCACTATCCCTATGAAATCGCCTACGTCCGCTGGTCCGGCCACGGCGACAACGCCCCCCCGGACCCCTCCATCTGCGATTTCATCCGCGACTGGAACGCCGAATACGAATGGCCGCGCTTCATCATCTCCTCCGCCAGCGCCGCCTTTCGCGCCATGGAAGCGCGCTATGGCTCGCAAATCCCCGAAGCCCGCGGCGAATGGTCCCCCTATTGGGAGGACGGCGTGGGCAGCAGCGCGGCGGAGACCGCCTGGAATCGCGCCAGCGCCGACCGTCTCGCCCAGGCGGAATCTCTCTTTGCCCTATTCCAGCCGCAGGCTTATCCCCGCGCCGCCTTTGGGGAGGCGTGGAATTACGTCCTCCTGTATTCCGAGCACACTTGGGGCGCCTGGTGCAGCATCAGCCAGCCAGAGCACCGCGAAACCCTCGGCCAATGGGCCATCAAACAAAATTACGCCCTCCAGGCCGACCGCCGCTCCCGCCTCCTCCATGACCTCGCCCTCTCCCAGCGCGCCGGCGCGCCCCTCCCCGACGCCGTGGATGTCATTAACACCCTGAGCTGGCCCCGCACCGAATTGGTGCGCGTGCCCCCGCACCTCTCGCGCGGCAAAGACCGCGTGTTGGACGACCGCGGGCGCGCCCTCCCCTCTCAGCGTTTGCAGGACGGCACCCTGGCCTTTGTGGCGGAAAACGTCCCCCCCCTGGGAACCCGCCGCTACCAAATCGCGCCCGGCCCGGCCGTCAACCCCGAAAAACCCCTCGTGCGCGTGGACGGCCAGCGCCTCGAAAACGACCGTCTGCGCCTGCGTTTGGACGCGCGCCGCGGGAGCATCATCGAACTGAGCGCCACGGGCGCCCACGCCAGCCTTGTCAACCCCGCCGCCGGCGAAGGCTTGAATGAATACGTGTATTTCCGCGGCTCCGATACCAGCCGCGTCCAGCGCGTGACCAACGTCACCTGGCGCGTGGGCGAAAACGGGCCCCTGGTCGCCTCGCTCATCGCCGAAAGCCGCGCGCCCGGCTGCCGCCTCTTGCGCCAGGAGTATCTCCTGGCCGCCGGCGCCGATTTCGTCGAGTGCCGTAACTTCCTGGACAAGGAAAAGCTCGAAGCCAAAAGTTACCACGCCCCGGAGGGCAAGGAGAGCGTCAATTTTGCCTTCCCCTTCGCCGTGCCGGGCGGCGAATTGCGGCTGGGCCTGCCCTTGGGCGTCATCCGGCCCCATGCCGACCTGCTGCCCAGCGCCTGTAAAAACTGGTTCAGCGTCGGCCGCTGGGCCGCGGTGAACGGCCCCCAACACGCCGTGACATGGGTCACCCTGGATGCCCCGCTCGTGCAGGTGGGCGGGCTGACCGCCAACCTCCTCAACAGCCAGGCCGACCCCAAGGCCTGGCGGCAAAGTGTTGAACCCACACAAACCCTGTACTCCTGGGCCATGAACAACCACTGGGGCACCAATTACCGCGCCTATCAGGACGGCGCCGCCTGGTTCCGCTACTTGTTGCGGCTCCAGGGTCCCGGCAACGATGCCGAAGCCGACCGTTTTGCCGTGAGCGCCAGCTTCCCCCTGCTCGCCGTCCCGGCCCAGGGCCCCGCCTCCTCCGGCTCCCTCTTTCAACTGGAGCCGTCCGATGTGCATCTCCTCTCGCTCAAACCCAGCGATGACGGCAAGGCCCTCATCGCCCGCCTCTACGGCGCCTCCGGCCAGACCCGCCAGGCCACCCTCCGCTGGGGCAGCTTCCGCCCCGCCCGCATTACCCTGAGCGACACCAGCGAAAAACCCGGCGCCCCCGTCAACGACACCGTGACCGTCCCGGGCTACGCCCTTGTCACCCTCCGCCTGGAACGTTGAGTCCTCAATATCACCCCCAAAGCGATATTGCCATGAATGGCATGGACGCCGCGCCAGTCCAATTGTAGGATGCAGCACATGAACATAACCCGTTTCCTCCTTGGATTGGCCTTGGCGCTGACCCTGGGGAATCTGTCCGCCGAAAACTGGCCGCGCTTCCGCGGCCCCAATGGACAGGGCATCTCCAGCGAAACCAACCTGCCACTCACCTGGGACGCCACCAATCACATCCGATGGAAGACCCCCATCGCCGGCGAGGGCTGGTCCTCCCCCATCGTCTGGAATGACCGCGTGTTTGTGACCGCCGCCCGCGAGGACGGCACCCAGTGTCACGTCATTTGCCTGGACCGCGATTCCGGCAAGGTCCTCTGGGATGTGCGCGTCTTCGAGCAGCGCCGCCTCCGCAAGGAAGGCAAAAATTCCTATGCCACCCCCACCCCCTGCACCGACGGCCAGCAGGTGTATGCCGTCTTCAATGATGGCAGCATCGTGGCCCTCGACTTCCAGGGCCAAGTCGCCTGGACCAACCGCGAGGTGGCCTTTTACAGCCGGCACGGCCTGGGTGCCTCCCCCATTGTTCACGAGGGCCTGCTCATCATGCCGTACGACGGCAGCCAGCGCGTGGACGAAGTCGGCAACTGGCCCAACAACAGCGATTTCGAGCGCACCGGCTGGCAAATCCCCTGGGACAAATCGTTCCTGGTGGCCCTGGACACCAAGACCGGCCGGCGCGTCTGGACAGCCCGCCGCGGCATGTCCCGCATCGCGCACGTCACGCCCTTCATCTGGCGCGACAATGGCCGCGAAGAATTGATTAGTTGCGCCGGCGATTGCATCCAGGGCTTCGACCTCAAAACCGGCGAACGCCTCTGGACCGTGTTCAGCCGCGGTGAAGGTGTCACTCCCAGCCCCGTTTACGGCGAGGGACTAATTTTCACCTCCTCCGGCTTTGAGGCCACCACCATCCGCACCGTCAAACCCGGCGGCCGCGGCGATGTCACCGCCACCCACATCGCCTGGGAACAAAAACGCGGCGCGCCCACCCAATCTTCCTTGCTGTACGTGAAGCCCCATTTGTATGCCGTGACCGACAATGGCATGTTGACCTGCTACACCGCCGCCAACGGCGAAGTGGTGTACCAGGAGCGCCTGCAGGGTGCCTTCAGTGCCTCGCCAGTCTATGCCGATGGCCGCATTTATCTCCTCAACGAGGCCGGCGAAACCATCGTCATTGCCCCGGGGCCGCAATTCAAAGTGCTGGCGCGCAACCGGCTCAATGAAAAGGCCCAGGCCTCCATCGCGGTGTCCCAGGGCCGGCTGTTCCTCCGCACCGCCCAGCATGTCTATTGCATCGGGCCGTAAAGGAACCGCGCCGCTGCCCCCTCATTCGTCCAGCGGCGGCAATTCACCCCGCTGGTAATAGCGCAACACCTCCGCAAACTTGTTTTTCAAGTCCGCCGGCGCGCGCTGCACCGCGCGGGTCTGCGCCTGAATGGCCTCCTCCTTGCGGCCCTTCAGAAACAGGGCACGCGCGTAAGTGTCCAAAATGTTCGCGTCACGCTGATACGCGGCCGCATTGGCGCGCTCCGCAATTTTCAGAATCAAATCGTAATCCGGCTTTTCAAAATCATCGTTGGTGGCCATTTCCCACGCCAGCAGGTTGAGCAGATGCGGCTCTTCGGGATACCGCTCCACCAGCTCGCCGGCCAGCGCCTCCGCCTCCTTGAAACGCCCCTCGCCCACGTACATTTGAAATTGCAGGGCCTTTAGCCCCACCTGCTGGTCGGCGGGCAGCAAACCGGCCATGCGTTTGAGCAGGTCATGGGCCTGTTTCCATTGATTGTTTTCCAACGCAAGGTTGAGGCTTTTCCACAGTTTCTCCAACGCCTCCGCTTCATTGTACAAGGCCGCATGCTCCGCCACCGCCTGCTCCCAGGGATAAGTCCCCTCCAAAAGCTGCTGCAGTATCCGCTCCCGCAATCCAAAGGGATGCCCCATCCAGGCAATCCTGCCGCGGTCCAGCACAAAAACCACCGGCACCGCCGTAATTTGCGCCGCCTCCAGCCATGTGGCCGCCAGCACTCCTTTTCTCCTGTTGTCCACGGCATCCGCCATCAACGGCATCTCCACCACCAGCCCCGCCCGCTGGCGCACCGGCTCCCATTCCTCCTGCGGATGGTCCCAGACCCGCACGCCAACGAAAGTCACTCCCCGGGAGGCAAATTTCTCGCGCATACCCTCCATGCGCGACATCCCCACCACGCCCTGGCCCTCAATCGAAGTCCAGAACAACACCACCGCCATGCCGTTGGTCAGCGGTTGCTTCAGCGGACCCCCTTGCAGCCATCGCCCGGCCACAAAAGGCGGGGCTAAATCACCCACCTTGAGTTTTACCGAGTCCGCCGCCGGCGCCGCCAGACCAGCCCACCCCACTGCCAGCAGCAAAAACAGCAGGCCGCCCACCCACCACCGCCCTGCGGCGCCAATCCCGGGGCGCTCCGCCCGCAGCCATGCCTCTGCGCCCGCACTCTCTGGAAAGTAAAAACCTTGCATGCCGTTGCTCAAGGCAAGATACCCTCCCCGCCTCCCAATGCAATCCCGTTGGGCTTGATTTTCCGCTTTTCCCCCGCCGCCTTGTTTCCTATGGTGACGGCAGAGGATTGCACTATGATGCGCACGCGATTTTTAATTTTAGGCCTGGCCACCTTGTGGGCTCTGGATACCTTGCCGCTCCCCGCCCAGGATAATACCCTGGCCACTCTCCTGGCCGAACGCCAGGAGTTGGACGAAAAATACAAATCCCTCGCCGCCGCCGTGCGCGCCTTGCAGGAAAACCAGGAGGTCCTCCAGAAAAAACTGGAGGCCGCCCTGGCGGAACTGCGCGCCCTCCAGGAAAAAACCAGCCGCACCCCCACCAACTGGGCCTCCAACGAAGATATCCGCCGCCTGGCCGAGCGCCTGGTGGAACTGGACAAAAGCCGCGTGGCCGACAACAAACTGGTCCTGGACAAAATCGCCGAGCTTGCCAAAACCTTGAAGGCGCCGCCCCCTGCGCCCGCCCATCCCCTCGCCCCCACCCCGCGCAAAACCGCGCTCGCCAAAGAGGAAAAAGGCTACGAGTACGTCGTGCAATCCGGCGACACCCTGACCCGCATCCTCAAGGAATACCGTGACGCCGGCATCAAAGTCTCCCAAAAGGCCATCGAAGAAGCCAACCCCGGCGTGGATTGGAACCGCCTGAAAATCGGCCAGAAAATCTGGATTCCCGCCCCCGCTGAATAGCCCCAGGGCGGATGACTTGCCGTTTGCCCCCGCCGTGCCCGCGGCGCGCCCACCGCGCCTTTTCAAGGCCTCCCGCCCCGCCGCCGTCCAATAAAAAACCCGCTGGCATGGCCGCCAGCGGGTGTCCCCCCAAAAGGGATGGGTGACGATTAACGCTTGGAGTACTGGAAGCGCTTGCGCGCGCCCGGCTGCCCGTATTTCTTGCGCTCTTTCATGCGCGGGTCGCGCGTCAGCAACCCCTCCTTCTTCAAAGTGGGGCGCAGGGTCGCATCATATTGCAACAAAGCCCGGCTGATGCCGTGCCGGATTGCGCCAGCCTGACCGCTCAGCCCGCCGCCTGTCACATTAATGTATATGTCAAACTTCGACATGCTGTCCGTCACCGCCAGCGGACGCGTCGCATGCAGCCGCTGGTTTTCCGTGACGAAGTAACTCTCAAACGGGCGATTGTTGACCAGAATCTTGCCCGAACCAACCGCCAGGCGCACGCGGGCCACGCTCGTTTTGCGGCGCCCGGTGCCTTTGAACTCGATGGGCTTGGTTTCAGTAACGGTGTCGCTCATGTTGCTCCAGGGAATCTAAAATGGGTTGCTCTGCGATATCAGGCCTCGACCGCGCAAGGCTCCGGTTTCTGCGCCGCATGCGGATGTTGCGGGCCGCGGTACACCTTGAGTTTGGTCATCAAGGCCCGCCCCAGCCGGTTCTTCGGCACCATGCCCTTGACGGCATGCTCAATCAGCTTCTCCGGATGCCGCGCCCGGATTTCCGCCACCGTGCGGCGCTTCTCGCCACCGCGCCAGCCGGAGTACGTCATGTACTGCTTCTGCGTCTCCTTCTTGCCGGTGACGCGCACTTTCTCGGCATTGATGACCACCACGAAGTCGCCGGTATCCAAATGCGGCGTGAACACCGCCTTGTTCTTCCCGCGCAACAAATTGGCCACCTGCGCCGCCAGCCGGCCCAATACCTTGCCGTTGGCGTCCACCACGTGCCATTTGCGCTCGTTCAAATTCACTTTTGGCAAATACGTTTTCATCGAAACACCCAATCCAAAGAGCGGGAAAACTACCAGACTACCGCCATAAGTCAATACCCCGTCTCATATTTTTTTAAGCCGCCTTAAGCCGCCTCCCCTCCGCCGTCCCTTCTGCTCAGTGGCCCTCAACGTTGCCCCTGCCCCCCGCACCCCCGGCAGCCCGCAACGCCCGCCCCATGTTTGCGCTTGGGCGCGCGCGCAGCATGGGCTATGTTGTGCTGAAAATGAACTTTCTCTGGCACAGGCCATGGGCGGCACGCCTCGCAGCCTGGATGGTGCTGGCGGGATTCGTGGCCACAATCCACGCCTGCCAGACCCCGGTGTTTCGTTATGCCCTCGAACGCTGGAAACCCTCGGTCTATCCCCTCCTCATCTTTCATCGCGGCCCGCTCACCCCGGAGCAGGAACAAGCCGTGGCCGCCCTGCGCCAGCTCGGCGAAACCCAAAAACTCGCCAACGTCGCCGTCCGTCTGGTGGAGGTCTCGTCCTCCCTGCCCGCTGGCGTGGAAACTGTCTGGAAAGCCCAGACCAATGCCACCCTCCCCTGGGTGGTGCTGCGCTACCCCGATACGGAGCCGGAATCCCCCGACGCCTGGGCCGGTCCGCTGACGCCCCGCCACCTGGAAAAACTGGTGGATTCCCCCTTGCGCCGCGCGGTGGTCCGCGGCCTCGCCGCCGGTCATGCGGTGGTGTGGATGCTCCTGGAATCCGGCAACCGCGCCGCCGACGACCGCGCCGCCGCCCTCTTGGAACAAGAGTTGAAAACGGCCCAGCGCCGCATCGAACTGACCCCCGACCCCGATGCGCCCGACCAAACCAACCTGACCCTCGAGGTTTCCTTTCAGCTC